>NZ_REHP01000010.1:0-36198 GCF_003693045.1 Lactobacillus sp. ESL0259
CCATCAATAGATCTATGTGATGTGATATGTAATTTCTCTTGAATTTCTTTTGTACTAAATCCTCTTTGATACAAATCTACTGCTTCTAATTTTGTTTTTAGTAAATATTTAGACATAAGAAAACCCCGAATTGGAATCTTTGTCCAATTCTAGGGGTTAACTTCAAGTATCTAGGACGGTTTTTGATTTGCTCATTTATCATGATGCTTGTCAATAAAAACCGTTTCTGTTGAAACAGTTTTTGTGTGAGCAAGATATGATTGTTCAAGGCAGTTTAAGCTTAGTGCGTAAAATTAACTGCATATTTTTAAATTAGCTCCAGCTTTGCAATTTAAAAATGCCTTATATACTTTAGCGCTATGAATTCTGCTCTATAATACTTAATTGCACCATAAAAGCATTCATGCTAAAATACAGGTGTAAGAAAAAGGAAGACTTACGCCAATAAGTCTTCCTCACGTAGAGCCGCCACAAAGGACGGTAGCTGCGCTTATATTAGTTTTACATTAAAACCGCCCAGCTAGTTTCTAGGACGGTTTTTTGATTTGCTCATTTATCATGATGCTTGTCAATAAACATTAACAAGGTCAAGATAAACATACCAAAGTTAAGCATTAAACTTAACGCTTCGGCAGTGCTCATCAACTGCTGCTCCTTTCTTTTGGGAGACTGAAGTATGAATCAAGATAGTTCATAGGCCTCACTTCCTTCATGAAAGCGGCAGCTACCGTCCTTTTAACTTTTCTACGCTAATTAAATTATAACAAACTAATCTCAAATATTAACCAGATTTTAGAAAAATTACCTATAATCGTATATACCAAGCCATTGAAATGGCTTGGTTTTTATTTTGAAGGTTATTTCAGTAGTTACAATACTTATATTGTTTGCGCCAAATGCTAATTATGATAGACTTCAATTTTATCTTGTTTAGATAATTTAGACATAAAAATACCCCCAAATTTGGGGCACTTCATTACTAAGTCTCGTCTATTTTCTGCTTTTACAAATAATTGACCTGATTCTAAAACTATCAGCAAAAAGTATTACTTTAAAGCGAATTATATATTTTTATTCCATCAAATAATCTAAAATGCGAAACATTGCCCTTTTATTTTCTTTAGGGAAAGGATGATCAATAACCTGCTTAGCTGTTTGTTTAAACATCGACCCAGAAAGATATTGAGAATCGTTAACCACAATCTCTTTGATATTATCTTTTTCTGGTTCTAAGTGAAACTGCATACCTACAGCTTGCTTACCCAGAACAAAACCTTGATTTTGTAAATTAGCATTAGAAAATAAAACGTCAGCCTCTTTTGGAATGTCAAACATTTCTTCATGCCAATGCAGTACTTCTAAACTTTCAGGTAAGCCGGTAATTAATTTGGATTGCAATTTGACTGGCCCCCAGCCTACTTCCTTAATCGGCGCCTTTTTAACCTGATAGCCTAAAGTTTTAACAATTTGTTGGGCGCCAAAGCATACTCCCAAAATAGGCTTTCCCTCCTAAAATAGCTGCTTAATTAACTGGCGCTCCTGCTTAATCCATGGCAGATCGTCATTTGGACTCATTGGACTACCTAAGACAACTAGTAAATCTGTTGTGGCAGCAACGGGCAAAATGCCAAACTGATAGAGATGATATACATAAAAATCATGCTGATGCAGGTCGGCCCATTCCTGAATTGAACCGGGGCCTTCGTTTGGCGTATGTTGTAAAACGTTAATTCTCATCGTTTTGCTCCTTTTAAAATAATTTAGCATCATAATGTTTTCAATAAAATATTCAAATAATAATTTAATATTATTATAATTTAATGATAAAATGAAGTTTAATTTAATTAAAGCTTTTTATATTCCAATGTACCAGGAGAATGCAATGTCTTTCAAAACTTTTTTTAAAACACTACCTAAGTCATTATTATTGGGAATTCTAATTGCAACTATAATTTATTCTTTTGATGGCGTGGTTTTATCTTCAGTAGTTTCAAATGTGACGCTTTTCAACCGCCATACACCCGCTATAAAAGCAGTGTTGTATATCATTAGCAGTTTGCTGGCTCTGGGATTAGTTTATTTCGCCATGACCCTAAAGCAAATCTGGATCAATCAGGCAATCAAATTAATGAATATCAAAATAAAAGACAGCTTTGTTTACGGTCAGATAGTTAACCCAGACTTTGCAGCAGTTGCTTCAGATAATGTTTCAAAAATTTTTAATGACTTCAAGTTGATTGAAACTAATTATTTTAAAAATTTTTTTGAATTGTGTGGTGCTATTTTGATGGCTGTAATATCCAGCTTTTATATTCTTTGGCTTAATTTTACAATAGGGATTTTATTCATTTTGTTTTCACTGCTGCCAATGCTTTCATCCAAAATTTTTGGCAAAGTATTAAGTGATTCCTCTGAAACTTGGCAAAAAAGCAGCAGCACTTATTTAGGCAAAGTAACCGACTTGTTTAACGGTATCCGCACAATCAAAACGTATTTAGCCGAAAAAACAATGTTTAAGGATACCGAAAACTACTTGCAGCAAACAGAAAATTCATATAAAAAGATGAATGACTATCAAGCTTGGGCCATTTTTCTCAGTGCCATTCTTTCTGCATTGAGTTTTATTCTTCCTCTTGGTGCAGGTTTGTTTTTTGTCATCAATGGTCAGGCTGAACCAGCAGCTATTATCGCCATTTTCTTAGCCAGTGACCGTGTCGTTGGACCCCTGAGAAATGCCGCACAATGTCTAAACGAGATGAAGACAACAGAAAATATTCGTAAAAGTCTCAAACTGTATTCGCTTGAATTTGCAGAAAACAAGAATAGTCACCTTAATTCTCCTGATATCAAGATAGATGATGTCAGTTTTGCTTACAATGACAAAAAGGTGATTTTGACAAATTTAAGTTTAACAATTCCATTCAGAACCAAAATTTTAATTACTGGTAAATCTGGTGCAGGCAAATCAACAATCTTCAACTTAATAGAAGGCTTCATCAAACCTACAAGCGGACAAATTTTTCTTCAAGATGGTTCTCAAGTAGTTAAAAATGTCGCTGGTTCTGGTGAACTTGCTTATATTGCTCAGAGTCCATTCATGTTCAATGACACTTTGCGTCTTAATCTGACTCTAGGTAAAGAGTTTTCGGATGAAGAATGCTTGAAAGCACTAAAAGCAGTCGGTTTATTAGCAGAACTAGGTGATAATTGTCTGGACAAAAAGTACGGTGAAAATGGTGCAAATCTGTCAGGTGGACAAAAGCAAAGAATTGAAATTGCTCGTGCACTGATTTACCGTAAAAAGATTATTTTAGTAGATGAGGCCACCTCGGCTTTAGACAACGAAACAGGTAAAAAAGCGCAACAAGTAATAAACAGGTTGAACTGCACTGTGTTGGAAATTGCTCACCATTACGATGAGCAAATATTTAAAGACAATAACTTTAAACATTACGAGTTAAAAGATAACACTCTTTTGGAACAGAATAACTAAACTCAACACATATTTTTTATTATTCAACTACATAATGTCCTAATAGGTAGTAGTTACAAAAAGATTACTTTTTATTATGTAACCTTATTAAATTTAATTTTGGAGGGTATCAAATCATGCTGAAGTATAAACTCAATCCGAAAATCGCCTTATTTTTAATGGGTATTTTACAATTTTTAATTGGCATTCTTTTTATTTATTATGACAAAGGTAAAATAGCTACATATACATACTTTTTCTTTGGTGTAATATTAGTGCTAGGCGCTATTTTCATTAAAACTACCCACCCTGTAAAAATTATTCAAAAGGCTAATCTGGATGGCTGAGAAAAGTTTTTCAAGTGCTTATCTTTAGCAACTTTGGCATTTTCGCTTCTAGTATTAATTTTTGATAGGACTAATCTGACTTCGTATATTCCGCAGATTGATGCATACTTATTTCTTATCCTATTTTAACCTGCCGGTTTTAGGGAAAGTAGACCAATGTTCATTTTTAATATTGGAAGATGTTTACCCAACGTCAATCGCAATTATTGTGCTGAATTAAAAAAGTACCTGAAAATTAAAACAAATTTTGAGATGCGTTACTTTTCGATTTAGTAAAAATAAAGCAGACTAAAATGCAAACCAGTACGATCAAAGATAGGAATACTAACATATTGTAATTTAGTTTTAGACCTGCCAATGCCGCTAACTTTTTGTTTTTAAAACCTGTTTGCGCCAAAGTTATTAACGAAGCTGCTAGTGCTGTGCCTATCGCCCCAGAATATGACTGGGCAGTCATAAAAATGACATTTCCATCATTTTTGACATCAGTCGGAATATGGGATAAACAAAAAGTCATGATATTACCGTAGCTAAATCCCAAGCCAAACATAAAGCTGATATAAATAAAGGCCATGTTGGTAATATTTGGGTTTAAAAAATTAGCAATTATAAAAGTGAGAAGAATTATTACTACTCCAAGTATTATAGGTAATTTTTGATTAACCTTATCATAAATTATTCCAGCAAACGCTGAAACAACCGCATCTGTAATAGCAGCAGGTAAAACCAGCAAACCAGCTGTGGCCGTTGTTTGTGCAAAAGCTGTCTGTAACACGTTGGGTATCAAAAATGACATGCTCAGTGACATTAATTGCAACAGAAAAAATGCCAGCAAAAAGAAAGTAAACTGCCAGTTTTTAAATAAACTAACTTTTAAAACTGCATGCTGACTATGCTTTTCAACCAAAATAAAGAAGAATCCAGTAATAATAGTGATTAATGCCAGTATTAATTGCAGGTAAATATTATTGCCACTGGTAAAACCCAAAAGTACAAATAAAGCGGACAGGAGAAACGCAATTAAAAGTAAACCGCCCTGAAAATCGAATGGAATTTTTTCAGTTTTAGTAGTTTGAGTGATACTAAACTCGCCTAATACCCAGATCAATATAATTACTGGGATAATAAACAAAAATAAATTCTGCCACTGAAATAGTTTTAGAACTATTCCACCGTATACTGGACCAACTGCAGGAGCAAAAGCAATAACAAGAGTACCGAGCCCCATAAACATGCCAACTTGCTTTTGAGGTGATTCTCTTAAGATTATTGAAAACATTAGTGGCAAACCAATGCCGGCAGCAACTCCTTGTAAAAGACGCCCAAATAGCAATAAAGTGAAACTTGATGAAATACCTGCTAAAAAAGTACCCAGCAAAAAGCATAAAACAGCTATTCTAAATAAAGAAACAGCTTTGAATCTCTTTTGTAAATAGGAACCAAAAGGAATAATGATCGTAGATACCAACATATAGCCTGTTGTTAGCCACTGAACCGTTCTGGCAGAAATATTAAATTCAGTCATTAATTGGGGAAAAGCAATATTGAGTGCAGTTTCTATCACAATTCCCAAAAAACTAAGTATTCCCACTGAAAGTATTGAACCAATTAGCTTACTATTTTTTACCATTAAAATTCTCAATTCCTTTTGTCATTATTTTTTAGATACAATATCTAATTAAATAAGTATATTACAGTAATATATTGTACCAGTTAAGAAAAATCAATTGAGTAAATTATTGTTTTATAATACAAAATTTTGTCAACTAGCATAAAAAGCAAGGAATAATTTTTTAATTATACTTTAGCCAGATCAATAACCATAAATTGGAGTTACAAATTATCATGGAAAAAACAAAACAAGAAAATTTAATGAAGCTTTTCAAAAGCACTCTAAAAAATTTAGAAACAGAATACACTGCTAGAGTAGATGATTATGATGATAACATTTACTTATCAGTTTTTACGAAAGAGGATTTCCGCAGGGCTTTAGGACTACTTGGAGCAATAGGTGCCTTTTTTAGTACCTCGTATTTACCTGAGCCTGAATTAGAGTTTCAAATTTGTATTAGAAACTACGGATTGGATTTAAGTGATCTGGTAAAAATGTTGCCTAAATCTTAATAATTCGCAACCTGTCATTTATAGATATATGAAGTAACCTACATTTTTATAGGGTTAGCTTAATCAAAACATGCAATACTTTTTATTTTCCAATTCCAAAAAGAATTGGATTTTTTTTGCATATAAATCCCAACAGGTTTATTTTTGATACTTGCAACATAATAGCCACATTCTTCAGTTCCACCTTGAAACTTGCTAATTTTCTGGCAGCGATCACTAGTTTTAAGAGAATGTAAAAATTTCGCTGTTTTTCTATTAATTGCTACTTGGTTAATTTCTCGGGTATCGTGTTTTCTTATTATTTGATTAACCTGATATTGTGCTACATCAGGTACATAGTCATTTGACGCCCAATAGCAAAATAAAAAAAGACCTGCAGCAACAATACATGCAAATATACCAAATTTCACTTTTCTAGTCATTATTGCCACCTCATTTGCAATATTGAACAAATAATAGTTCATTTTATTAAAAAAGCAATTTGCTTGTTTTATTAAACTATAAAATTCATCAATTTTTGTTCTTAACCTATCAGCTAAATGATCAGCTTCGATTCTTTTGAAGCAAACTTACTTGTTTTAAAGCTTCGGTTTTATATTTCTGACAAACAGCAATCCTGACTTTATTCACAAGCAATTTATCATATTGACCCAACTCTTTAATTAGGGGTTTTAGTTTAATTAAATTAACTACTGCCAAGTCAAATTTTTGTGCCAACATTTCAGTCATTACCTGATTAACTAATGTATTTACTTTTGAAGACTTATTTAAGGGTAATATTTATCGATTGCTTGAATAATTTTGGCAACAATTTTATTTGCAGTTTCGTAATCATACGATCAAAGACGCTAACTTTTGTTGTGTTATCCTTCGTTATATTCTTAATTTCCTAATCGTCCGACCAAACTTGTTCATGTAAAAACCTATTTAAAAACCTCGCTTAAATGATATTATGAAACTAAGAACTCATTAGAGGTTAATTTTTAAATGAATCCTCAAACACTATAGAAAATATTTAGATGTATATTACTCTTTTTTAATGCCAATTTAAAATCAAATTCGATATTGCTAAAAGACACGCATCGCAGAAATTAATTAGTAATAAGCTTTCATAATTACATAATACTAGGATTATAAAAGTAAGGAGGTTGAAGATAATGTTTCCACCATTTGTAACCACAATACTGAAAATTCTGCAATTCATGCTAATTATACTAGTAATTATTAGCGCAATATATGTAAAAAAACACGAAAAAGAAGTCTTTAGCAGGCCTCGGACTCATCCCAAAAGCTTTGATATGTGTTTAACCCTTGGTGTTATACTTGTTCCCTGGGTTCCGGTACTTTGGTACATAATTTTTCCGCTTAAAGCTAATGTTTCAATTTATATTCAAAGAATAGTAGATGTATGGCCAATAATTGCACTATGCGTTTTCTGGACAGTAATTCTGCTTTTGGCAACATACTATGACCTAAAGCTACGTAAAAAATATGGTGGTGATCCGTAAAATTCATTAACCGTTCAATTTAAAATACTTCCAGTATTAAATTATTCTCTACTGGAAGTATTTTTTTAGTTACAAAAATCATAACTCATATTATTAATTCAAAATGACTAAATAGCAGAGCTCTTCGTTTAAATAACTAGCGACTTAAATACATACCTACAAAATTATTTTCAACAATTTTCCAACATCAAAAGCAAAGCACAGTTGAAAGAACATGATATCTTGTTTAGACTCATAGTAGCGGTTTAGTTAAAATTACATATATATGATAAAAGATACAGAATACCAATTCGATTTTGACAGAGCTATTTTTGGATAAGAGGTTTAAATGTGCTGCGAAAAATAAAAATCTTACTTTACTTGCTAATTACAATTGCTACTATCGCGCTGTTCACTAACATTTTTCATTCCTATGATGACAGTTCTTTACCTGATAATCCCACCATTGTGGAAATTTATGGTTCAAAAAAACTTAATAATTCGCAAATTAGGAAATGGCAAAAAACGGATAGTAAAGAATGGAACAAAAAATACAATAAAAAAAGGTTTTTTATCATATTACAAAAGTTTGCTCATTCTAAGAATATTTCTTTAGTTAAGCTAAGAATTAATAATTTTAATGGCCATCAAAGTAAAATAGTTTATAGTTTTGGCAATGATAATAAAGATTACTCACTTTATAAAGATAAATCTGTTAAAAAATTATCAAATAAAAAGCTACAATTAGAAGATCTTTACGGAGTATATTGCACTAATGCCAAAAATGAAGCTTTGGGTGATTTGCTTTCATCACTCCATTCATACCAATTAAAAGTACGAACTGAAGACAACTCCCTATCATTTAATTATATTTTGCATTTACTTCTAACGGAATTAAGTAGTACCAATGTAGTCATATTTTTGGGTGTTATCAGCATTTTGTTCATTGTAATGGTGCTCGAAAAATTATACCGTTTCAAAGCGTATGGCATAATGAAAATTAACGGCTTAAATAACTGGCAGCTTTTTATGAACGACTTAAAAAGAGAAGCACCTTTATTAGTTGCAGCTCTCGGCTTAATTGTAATATTCATAGTCGCTTGGGGATCTTATTCATTTACTGCTAAAGGTTGGACAACTTTTTTACCCTACATACTACTCGTATTATTGCTTTTATTTTTAAGTTTCTTCTTCTTAAACGCCTTATCCTATCTGGTACTGGTGTTATTAAAGCCATATGCCGCAATCAAGGGCGAAGAACATTCGGGAGCGTTTTTATTAATAGGCTATCTTTTAAAAATAGTGCTGCTAGCCTTAATAATGCTTAACGCGATAGCTTTATATAAAAATTACCAAATTTATACAAGAGACACGAGTATCATCAAAAAGCTTTCTGCTAAAGAAAATGGCTATTCACTGGATCTTAGTTGGCATACTTCGGACAAGGCTGAAGATATGAAAGTAGCGCGAAAGGTTCATAAATTGGTGGTCGAGTCTCCGCAAGCAATCGTTGCAAAAAATTCACAGGTATTCAGACCAGCAATGCGGGATGTTCAGCCTGAAAATGGCAATGTGATTACTGCCAATAAAAGCTTCCTGGCAAAGAGTGGCCTCACTTCTAAACATATTAAAGTTTCTGAAAATAATGTCTTGCTCTTAGTACCAAAGAATCGCTTAGACCAACTGGAAGAAGCTAAGAAGGAGTTGAAGAGCTTCCTTAAGTTTCAAAATAAGTTACCTAACCGCTATCGCAAGCAAAAAAAGATGCCATCGATTCAAGTCATCCCAATTGCAAGTGACCAAAAAGTCCTTAATTATACCGTTAATGACGAGATACTATCGTCTATTTCATTTAATCCGCTAATTATCGTGGTGAATGATAAGTCGTTATCGGATGATTTCTATTTGTCAACTAACAGTCAAGGAATGATCCGCTTTCCCGATCTTAAAGCCCTGCAAAGATTAGTGAAGCGTTTAGGTTTAACCCCTTATACTGTTGGAATTACCAGCCAGCAGGCATTGCTTTCGGATTATGTCGCAAAAGCAAATAAGGAGCTGCTCCTGTTAACCATTACGACAATCATATCACTGCTGCAATTAATTTTTATTATCTTGTTTGTCAGCTCAACCTTCTTGCAAAGCCAGAGGCATAAAATGGCGGTTTATCAGGTATTCGGAAAATCTAACGCTAAACTAATTTGCACGTTTTTAATTGTTAATTTGGGGTTTGATTTCTTAATGATTAGCTTGGTTTTAGCTAAAAGAGGATATTTAAACTTAATACCGCTCACTTTAGGTTACCTTTTAATAGAAGCAGTTATTATTTTATTAACTTATATTCACGCACAGCACAATTTATTAATTACCCTTAATCACGGAAATTAGGAGCGAAAAATTGATTAAAGTAGAACATCTTACTAAAAAGTTTCAAGAAAAAGTTATCTTCGAAGATATTAATTGCACTTTAGAAACAGGTAAAACATATGCTATTGTGGGCAAAAGTGGTGCTGGTAAAACAACTTTTCTTAATATTTTAAGCGGACTTGAGCAACCTTCATCCGGAAAAGTAGTAATTTCTGACTTAACTGTTAATGGTAAAAATCGCAAAAAACTATATCGCACAACTTTTGGCTTTATTTTTCAAAATTTTGGGTTAATTGACACGGAGACCGTCAAGCAAAACCTAGAATTAGGCTTAGTTAATCAGAAATTAACTAAAGGACAAAAAAGCAAACGAATGCAGTCAGCTTTAAAGCAAGTGGGTCTGGAAAAAATGCCGTTTAATCAAAAAGTATATACTCTCAGCGGAGGTGAACAGCAACGGATAGCGCTAGCCCGCATACTTTTAAAAACTCCTAAAGTGATATTCGCGGATGAACCAACCGGTTCGCTAGATTCAGAAAATAGCCAAGTAGTGCTAAAAACCTTGTTAAATAATTTTGATCCCGCTGCCACAATTGTGATAGCAACTCATGATCCGAGTGTTTGGCAAGGATGTGATTACCTAATTAAAATTGCAGATAAAAAGATTAAAATAATTCCCAACTGATAACATCCCTAAAATTAAGATTAAACACAAAGAACTAACACACGATTTATTAGCAAGTTAGTTCTTTTAATTTTATTGCAAATTCTAATTCAAACTATGATAATAACTTTTCGGGTCAATTGTTTTTAACTTAAAAAGCTCTAAGCTAACTGTAGCTTGGAGTCAAAATATTAGCAAAAGAGTTTCAAAAAAGTCCCCAAGCTATTTTTATAATCAAAATTTTTATCATATATCACTGTGTTTGCTTTTAATAACTAATCGTTCAAAGCAATTTTTCTGAATATAAAATATATTGCTGCTAGTATACATACCTGAACTACCCCAAGAATAATGCTGACACTGTTTAAAGCAGTGAAATTCTTAAATAGCAAGTACGATACAACTGGTGGTATAACAATAATTGCAATTGCTACCCCAGCAAAAATCTTGTTAAGAGCTTGCAGTTGTTCTCTTCCTGTATATTCCATTCCCGCAAATAATATAAGAAGTAAAATCATAATCCACAACATATTTTCACCTCATAATAACTCTATCGTTTATTTTGCTGAACGATAATCCCTAATAATATAAAATAAACCTAACAGAATAAACAAAACAATTCTAGAGTATTAAGATAGTAAAATTTTAAACTAATTTGATATTTATTATTTCTATTACGCAAATTAAATATAAAATAGAATAAAATCATTATTTAGGAGTCCAAATTGTTCATAGACACTAAGAAACTGCAAAAAGCAGTTATAGAAAATAAGAAAAAACACGGTTTCAATACTACAGATATTGATTTTGAATTATTGCGATTACATGGAGAAGCTAATGAGTTATTTGAAGCCTGGCGCAAGAATAATAAGAAAAATATCAATGAAGAATTAGCCGATGTGGGGATATTCTTACTAGGCATTGCAGAAATGCTGGACAGTGATTTGGGTGAAGACATTGTTAATAAAATGAAAATAAATGAAAAAAGAATATACAAAAATGGCGTTAAACGCAGTCCTGCTGATACAGATAAATAGACCGATAGCTTTGGTTTAATAACAGCATGGTCAAGCTATCAGACAGTTATTCAATTTTTACAAAAGCCTAGTAATAGACAGATATTTTCGACTTGCATAGGTTTAGTTTTGCTTTTTATGGCTTTAGTGGGACTTATAGGTAAACCGAGAAGTGGTTTAGGTCTTGTTTCTATGGAAGCTGGTCTGGTATTCCTACTATTTCCCGAATAAAACGCATAAAATACCTATTTTTAAAAGTGCAGTCTAGAAGAATTACTTCTTATAGACCAACAAAAAGACATTGAGTTTAATGCTCAACGCCTTTTTCATATACATTTCTTCTCAGTCTTGATACTGTTTTTGCATCTTAAATGGATCACAAAGTACGAAGTATGTATAAAATTTGTGGGTCTGCCCTTCCTCAATAAGATTAATGATCTTATTTTTCAATTTTTATTTTACTTATATTTCCAATAGCACTTTAGTTTTATGATATGAAAAAATGTAAATTACACCATACGCAAATATAAGTAATAAAAAAGTTATGATAATTGGTTCTGCCACCATTTGTAATGTACCTAAAAATTTTATTACGTCATTGGTTAAAAACATGTATCTGAAACCTAAAAATGCAACTAGGCCATTAAGGCTTCCCATTATTATAGGTGGTAAGAATATCAATAAATTATTAGCAGTTGCTATCTTTTTTTGCTGCATCTTATTGTATCCAATATTATCCAAGAGCTTAAATTCATCAGTTACATTTAAAGTTTCCATAAGTATGGTGAAATAAAGTATACAACCAACAAAGACAAAAAATAGTACGGCAATAAAGGCATCCATTAGCAATGATGCACTATTATATGAAACTACATCTTTATTAGTTTTGTAAGCACTTAAAAAATCAACTTTTAGTTTCTTAATCTTTTTATATAATTCTTCATTCTCACGCAAGTTAGAGCCATTAATCGCATAGACTGTTTTATTTGGACTATGCCTACTTATCTCCTTAAACTGCTTATCATTAACAGCTATGTATGCGTAGTTTCCTTTCGCATATATAGGCCAGATGTTTGCTTCTTTCAAACTGATTCGTTGGCTATTGATATGGACAGTACCACGAGAACCTCTTATCGGATATAAGGTGAAAAGGTAAGATGTCTTTCGAGAAACTTTAATATTATTACGTAATTTGTTATTTTGCTGTTGCAGCAATTCCATAAAATTACTTTCACTAATAATTTTACATTTCTTAGTGGTTGTAGTTTTACTTAATTGAATTGGGCGGTTTGATGTGGCACTGGCTACTTCTATAGCCTTATATTTTCCGTTGTACTGTCTAGCAATTTGTTTCACTTGACTAGTTTGATAAGGGCTAAGCTTTTGATCAATCTCAATAGCTGAAGGAACAGTTTTTATTAATGAAGCCGTTTGGTAATTTATGAGCAGGAAAAAAGATCCAGTAAGAGCAACAATGGCCGAAATAACTAAGGACAGTACAATTAATAAATTTGATTTAGTTTTTAACTTAAACAGTGATTCTGGTAAAAAGATATTATTCGTAGGTCGATACAACTGATGATGGTTATTGATTTTCCGATTAATAAAATAAGCCAAGGTACTCTTTATAATTAAAAAGGTACCTAATATTACCAGC
The DNA here is from genome assembly GCF_003693045.1 of Lactobacillus sp. ESL0259. Taxonomy (NCBI): domain Bacteria; kingdom Bacillati; phylum Bacillota; class Bacilli; order Lactobacillales; family Lactobacillaceae; genus Lactobacillus; species Lactobacillus sp. ESL0259. The sequence goes on from NZ_REHP01000010.1 coordinate 13,132, forward strand.
ACCAATGTAATCAACGCCAATGGTGCAAAACCAATTTTAGACCATAAAGATTGACTTTGTTTTGCAGTGTTTAAAACTAATATATATGCTACTAATAGAGATAGAATTCCTAAATAGGCTGTCCAAGACTTGATTTTGATTACTTTTTCACTGGCTTGATTTAAATTTGAAATATTTACTAGAGACAATCGTTTAATCAGATGTTGGTTATCAAAGAAGATAATCAATATCATAAACACAGAAAGCACAAGTGTAATTATGAATGGAGTTATTGTGAGTTGTGTTAAATATGGTATATCAAGTTTTAGAGTTGCTATTAAAAAAGCTTTTATTAAACTATAAAGCAAAATGCTAAGAACCATCCCAGCTAAGCAAGAAGTTCCAATAATTATAGTATTTTCTGCCGTTAAAATGGATATAATATTTTTTCTTGACATACCCAGCATTGAGTAAATTCCTAGCTCTTCAGCACGCTGTTTTAAGAAAAAACGGTTAAAGTAAATAATAAAGAAGATTGTAAACAAGGTAAATAATACCGAAGTAACATAAGACATGAACTCTACTTTGGCTGAACCTGATAAAGAATCTGCAATTACATGGTCCTTAGCGAAAATTTGCAGAGTATTGAATAATGCTAAAACTATTGAGAGGGAAACAAAATAATTTTTATATAGGCCAAAGCTGTTCTTGATATTATTTTTAGCTATTACTTTGTAATTCATAATTAATCTCACCTCTTAGGCTTCTACTTTAGCTAATTTCCTTGCTAGCTCCTGTTGAAACGCATCATTGCTATCTTTTTTAACAATTTGGTCAACAATTTTTCCATCTTTTAGAAAAATAACTTTATTAGCGTAACTAGCTGCTAAGCTATCATGAGTAACCATTAAGATAGAAGTATGAAACTTTTGATTCACTTTTGCTAAGTATTCCATAATTAATTTTGCTGCTTTTGAATCCAATGCTCCCGTTGGTTCATCAGCTAATAATAGTGCGGGATTTTTAATGATGGCTCTAATAATTGCTACACGCTGTTTTTGACCACCCGATAAAGTAACGGGGTATTTATCAAGTTGATTACTTAATCTAAAATATTCAGCTAATTTATCAATCTTTTGATCTATTTCTTGGTCATCCTTACCCAGCAATGACATAGGGACAGCAATATTTTGCCTTACCGTTAAGCTTTTTAATAAACGATAGTTTTGAAAAACAAAGCCCAGTTTTTTCTTACGAAAATTGGCAGCTTCATCATCGGATAATTTTGAAATTTCATGACCGTCAACATAAATTTTGCCACCAGAAGCTGTGTCTAAAGTCGAAATCATATTAAGCAGAGTAGTTTTCCCTGAACCAGAAGCACCCATGATTGCCACAAATTCGCCAAAGTTAATTCCAAAGCTAATACCAGCTATTGCATGATATTGTTTTTCATAAATTTTGGTAACATTACTTACTTGCAAAATTTCAGTCATAATCTAGTCTCACTTTCTGTTACCTTTTTCTATATACATATTAAATTAGATCTATTGAAAAACTATGTCAACTAGCATAGTGAAATGAATGATAAAATTTTAAATTAGTTTAAGGTACATGATAAATATTTTATAAAAACTTTACTTTGTTTCAGTGAAAGTTTAAATAAAAAGGCTCAAAATTAATTTGATGAATGTATCGAAATTGAGTGAATTTTGGGATATATTAAGACTAAATTTATCGACAAGCATTCACAGCAATACAAATAAAAATGCACCCAATAGCTGATTTTTACTATTAGGTGCATTTAAATTATCTAGTTCTCTTAAAATTATTTATTTGGCCGTCTTTGGCTTAGCATTTTGTTGTGCTTCTTCTGCTGTATTAATTGGGCTTAATTTAACACCAGCAATAAATCTAACATCACTTGCTTTTACATAGCCGTCACCAACATCAATTGAATCTGGTCCTCCACCACCTGGAAGGTCAGTGGCATAAAACTTATGACCTTTTAAATGGTAAAACAGTTCTGCTTTATTTTCAGCTGGTACCCAAATGTAAAGCAATTTATCTACCTTTAAATTTCCGCCTTGTTTTCTGATTCTTTGTCCTTTATGGTCTTGCTTGGTGCCATCGGCATTATAAACATCTGTATCTTGATAAAATCTAATATAGGAATAGTGCTCATAATTATAGTTATGAGAAGGCAGATCTTTCTTAACTTTAACGTCTAAGCAATAGAGCCAATTATTCGTTCCTTTAATACGATAAATAACTGCATTTGGTATAGCTAATTGGCTAATTTCTTCAGCATATCCTTGTTCTTCAGCACGATCGACTACGAAGGTAGTGCCTTTTTTTGCCTTTTTAGTAGTTTTGAGACCATTATTGATCTCATAAATTGGAGCACCACCATCTCTTGTTACTGTTGCGATCGTTTCTTCGGTGTTTGAAGCGGTGATTTTGCCCAAGTTGCTGGCTCTTACATATTGCTTTGCGGGACCACCAATGCGGTAATAGCGCAGACCGTTCTTAAACTTGACGGTGCCACCATAAGTTGTAATAGAAGCTCCCTTTCGAATTAAGCGGTAGTTAGCCCTGCGTGAGCTGGTAGCGTAAACATAGGAATTATGCTTAACTGCACGTTTAACACCGTCAATGTTATTAGCTTTGATAAATTGTTTTTTACCGCTAATTCTATAATATGGTGCGTATGGCTCAAAATCTAAGATAACAGGTTTTTTATCAACTTCAATTCGGCGAAAAGCTGGATACTTAGCATCTGCCTTTTGTCCGTTCTCATCATATGCTTGTGACGTATACATAACGGTTCTTATAGTGCTGGGAATCTTTGCTTGAACAGTATGGATCTGCTGATTAAATGTCAAAACGGCAGTTAGTCCTAAAAAGCCAGCTGCTAAATAATGAGTAAGTTTCTTATTCATGTATTTTAACCTCTCTTCTTCAAAAAATGCTATCTCTATTTTTGATTCTCTAATTTCTGCAATAAAAACAAGAATTATATAATTTCATTCTGTGCTTTTCTTAACGATTAATGAAGTTAAAAAATGATGGACTTAATTAGCCAAATATCTTAATACAAATAGGAAATAAGTATGTTATGACTTTAACTAATTCCCTGCTCTTTTCTTAGCAGCTTCAATTACTTCTTTGGTCGTTTTTTGCTTAGCAGCTTGACTTGCTTCTTCAGCTGTGTTGATCGGGCTTAGTTTTACGCCGTCAATAAATCTAACATCACTCGCTTTGACATAGCTATCACCAAAATCTACTTCACTACCGCCACTTCCATCTGGCTTATTAGTAGCATAAAACCAATGACCCTTCATATGATAAAACAGTTCGGCTTTATTTTCGGCTGGCACCCAAATATAAAGCAATTTATCTACCTTTATATTACCGCCTTGTTTCCTAATTCTTTGTCCATTAATATCTTTCTTGGTGCCATCGGCATTATAGACGTCTGTATCTTGATAAAATCTAATATAAGAATAATGCTCAGAGTTATAAAAATGATGCGGAAGCTCTTTTTTAACTTTAACGTCTAGGCAATTGAGCCAATTATTCGTCCCTTTAATACGATAAATAACTGCATTTGGTATAGCCATATTGGTTATATCGTCGGCATATCCTTCTTCTTGAGCACAGTCGACTATGAAAGTAGTACCTTTTTTAGCCTTTTTAGTAGTTTTGAGACCATTATTGATCTCATAAATTGGAGTCCCACCGTCTTTTGTTACTGTTGCAATAGTTTCTTCCGTGTTTGAAGCAGTGATTTTGCCCAAGTTGCCGGCTCTCACATATTGTTTTGCAGGACCACCAATGCGGTAATAGCGCAAACCATTCTTAAACTTGATGGTACCACCATAAGTTGTAATGGAAGTTCCTTTTCTAATTAAACGATAGTCAGCCCTGCGTGAACTGGTAGCATAAACATAGGAATTATGCTTAACTTCACGTTTAACGCCGTCAATGTTATTAGCTTTGATATATTGCTTTTTACCACTAATTTTATAGTATGGTGCGTATGGTTCGAAATCTAGGATTAACGGCTTTTTATCAACTTCAATTCGGCGAAAAGCTGGATATTTAGCATCTACCTTTTGTCCGTTCTCATCATATGCTTGTGATGTATACATAACGGTTCTTATGGTGCTGGGAACCTTTGCTTGAACAGTATGGACTTGATGATTAAATGTTAAAACGGCAGTTAGTCCTAAAAAGCCAGCTGCTAAATAATGAACAAGTTTTTTATTCATATTTTAACCTCTCTTCTTTAAAAATTACTATCTTTTGCCATTGCTTTTATTTTGGGAACAAAAGCGCAAAACGAGACAATAGTAAAAGACAACTAATATAATAACTATTACTAATCATGTACCCCTTTTTATAATTATTGAAGATAAAAAATGATGAATTTAATTAAGGAAATATCTTAATATATAGGAAGATACTTAATTTTAAACTTTCTTCGTTGAATTTATACGTATTTATACGTATAATAAGAAACATGGAAGGTTTACTTTATGACGAAGACGCCAAGAGAAATTATCAAGATTTTAAAAAAGCAAGGCTTTGTGAAAAAGTCTCAAAACGGTTCCCATCTAAAAATGTATAACCCCATTACAAATGTTACTATTCCTGTTCCCATTCATCCGAAAGAAATGAAAAAAGGACTAGAACAGAGAATTCTAAAAGAAGCTGGATTAAAATAAATTTTTCAGCTAATTTTTACATGTTAGGAGGAATTAATATGTCTAAGCTTTTAGTATACCCTGTTGTACTACACCCTGAAGACACTGGCTATACTGTCGAAGTTCCAGATATTACAGGTGGTTTTACTCAGGGTGAAGATTTAACTAATGCTTTGGAAATGGCTTCTGATATGATTGGATTAATGTTAGAAGACACAACTAATTATCCTAAACCATCTAAGTTAGAAAGTATCCATGTTGCTGACAATGATATTAAAACTATTGTGGCCATTGATATGGATGATTATAGACGCAATAATCCCAAGACAATCCGCAAAACAGTAACTGTACCAGAATATCTGGTAAAAATGGGCAAAGAGAAAAATTTAAATTTTTCTGCTGTACTAACTAAAGCCTTAAAAGCAGAATTAAATTTATAACTAGAAAAAATAAGTCCTGGAAGTTAAGCAACTTTCGGGACCTTTTTACAGTTTTCTGGACTAATCGCTAAATAGCATAATACAAAATAATGCGCCTAATAGCTAATTTTTACTATTAGGTGCATTTAAATTGTGAATTCTTTCTTGACCGTTTTTGCTCAGCAGTTATAAACATATTTATGCTGTACTACTGAACTGCTTAACCAAAAATTCTAAAAGTTAGCCTTCTTCACGTAGCGGTTCAGTCCGATGATGTAGTAATAACGACCTTTCCGCTTTACTGCACCACCATATGTTCTAACTTTGCGTCCGCGTTTCAGACTGGCATGTCTTATTTTCTTTACTTTTTGATTATAGATGAGTGCATTATGCTTTAACTTACGCTTTTGACCTGTAATATTAGTGGCCTTCACAAACGTATTATTATCTAAAAGATAATACTTCTGACCGTTTATGGTTTCGGTATCATAGGTAGTAATCATCTGGCCTGACATAAGTTCGCCTGTTACCCGCTTACCGTTAATATCATAGAGATACGAATTATGCATTACCATTCTTTCAATCCCTTTAAGGTAAGTATAAGTTACAGTCTGAGGCTGGTAGCTGAAGAAGCCTGTCGCATTATAAGGTCTTGCCTTTAATAAATAACCAGCAAATTTCAGTTCTTGGGTAACGTAGCCATCACCAACATTACCACTCAAGATTTTATCAGGTGTTAGTTTAAGGCCATTTTTATCTTCATAATGGACTCTGACCTCAGCTCCTGCAATCGGCTCTACAGTACCAGATGAATGGCTTGGTGGGGTTGGCGTTGGCGTCGGCGTTGGTGTTGGCGTCGGCGGTGTTGGCGGATTGACTGGTGGCTTAGGCTCATCAAAGTGTGTACCCTCGCGAACATAAGTATCGGCATCTTTAGTTGGATCATAATTTGTCATTAACTCTTTTGAACTCCACCTATTCTTGCCTTTAGGCTCATTAAGTGTACCACTAGCAACATTGCGCCAAGTACCATCAGTATTTAATCCAGTACCATTGACAATATTATCTTTACCTAGCTTTAACAAGTTTAGACTCTGCAAATCATTTAGCATATCGGCAATGTATGTAATTTTACTCATATCAAAACCGCTAATGTCAAGTTTCTTTAACTTAAAATCATACTGAAACATCTCTTTCATATTAAAAACATTCGCGGTATTAAATTTACTGAGATCAAGCTCTGTAATATGCTCGCAGTCCATAAACATGTTATTCATTACAGTTACTTTATCAGTATTAAAGTTGCTAACATCAATTTTTGTTAAGCTTTGGCAGGCCCCAAACATATATGACATAGTCTTAACGTTAGCAGTTGAAAAGCCGCTAACATCTAGGTCTGTTAGGGAAAGGCAATTGTTAAACATCCCGTTCATATCAGTGACATTATCAGTTTTGAAATCTTTACCAAACTTAATACTTTTTAGTGACCAGCAATTCTGGAACATAGTACTGGTATTAGTCACCTTACTAGTTTTAAAGTTGCTTAAATCAATTGCATTTAAACTTCTGCATTCTTCAAACATGCCACTTAATTCCGAAACATTTTCGGTATTAAAGGAACTGACATCAATATTTTTAAGACTTTCGCAACCATAAAACATGCTTGACATTGTGGTAACATTGGCAGTATTAAAGTTTTTTAGATTAACATCGCTTAGATAAATACATGTTGAAAACATGCTTGTCATATCAGTAATTTTACTAGTATTAAGCTTGTCCAAGCCGTCTATATTAGTTATATTACTAAAGCCTTTAAATAGATACCTGACTGACCCGCTAAGTGCCAAGGGACCCTGAATAACAATATGGTTAACATTTACAGGATCAAGCCCTACATTATATAAAGCATTTGCCAGCGGTTTCGGATCTTCAACAACTGTGGAGCTACCAGGAATAGTTAACGTTTTACTGGACGAACCATAGCTAAGTGACAGATCACTATCGCCCCATGGAACTGTCCGAGTTCCTCTTGTTGCAATTTTCGCTTTTTTTACTGAATTTGCAGGAGGTGAAGCCGATGCAAATATTGTTTGCGGTTTAATAATACTTAAACCTACCACAGTCATAGCAATAGTAGCTAAGTACGTTGTAAGTTTAATGCTAAAATGGTGTTTATTCATTATTTGCCTCCTTTAAGCAATATACTTCTACTTAACCAAAGTGTAGCATAAATAACGTTTGATATAAAAACATATGTTTTTATATCAAACGTTATTTATTATTACTTTTTATATACAAAAATACTAATATTATATAGCATTAAATTAATTATACAGATATATACCAACAACATAAAAGAAGCTTAATAATGAATTTTCGTCTCGAACTTTTACCATAAAGTGACATGCTTTTTCTAATGACTGCTAAAGAAAATCATACACCACTTATGCGGTAATCAAAGAGATAGTATCGGAGTAATTCCAACGGAATACTTAGAAATCTTCTATCGCAAAATTAAATAAAGTGAACATACTGCATTTGGCTATGCCAATTTAAACAATCTGTTAACTAAAATCAGATTTTCAGAAAATAAGGCAAAATAAAAAGAATCAAGCAGTTAATAAAATACTTGATTCTTTTTATATATATATCAACTATATCAACGACAATGAACAATTATTTATTTAATTGACAGCTTTAATTTTGCCAGTTGTCGAACACTTTTATAATTAAGCAAGTTAAACCCACAGTTAAAATTAACGGAATAACCATTTCCCAAGCCGTCAGGTTTTGTACTTGACTGCTAATAGTAGATTCCCAAAATGTTATTAATCTTATTTGCCACGCCCAAGGAATCACAGGCCAGATAAAATCAAAAAGACTGGTAATGCTTAAGCCTGAGATTACGACACCAAAGAAGCCCAGAATCATAGCACCACCAACATTAAACTTTAAGGCTATCCATTGGGCTAATTCATATTGAATAAGACCGAAAAGTGCAAAAATAAAACTGGTTAGTAAAATTTTATTAAAGGATATATTTATCTGAAAGGCAAACCTTAAAATAAAGAAATAAATCAAACTCATTCCGATAATTTCAAGGAAATATAATAGCCAATAATATAATAGTTGCAGCTCAATAGTTAAGCCTTTTTTGCCAGGATTAGCTAACCAATTTTTACAATGACCAGCTTTTTCTTCGCGATCGAAAACTAAGCTGATGACAATGCTAATAACTAGCGGAGAAATAAGTGCCAGCAATTCGTAAAAAGTTATTATCATAACGGATGAGTTTACAATGTTTTTTCTTGTACCATAATAAAGTCCCATTAATAATGGATAAACAATTAAAGTTAACAAATGTAAACATAATAAAAAACTCCGCTTAAGTTTAACGTTTTCTGACCGAAAAATATTTTTAAGCATTTTTGATTACCTGCTTCTTAAATGATCTCGCAGCCAGATAGCTGAACAAAACGAAAAGCAGAATAGCTGCTGCTAAAATCCAATAATTATTTGAACCTGCCACATTATGACTTAGAGGTAATCCGTTAATATTCATTTTTATCAAGGGTACTGGGAAAAGCTCAGACCAAGTAAATGGCCAAATTTTGCCAAGGAAATAACTATTTACTTCTATGCCGCTAAAAATTCCGGCAAAAGCCAATACAATAGTTACATACATATTAGTAAGGCGACTAAGCCAAAGATATAAAGGAATTTGCCAAAGATTGACTAACCAAATACCGAAAATTGCCAAAAAACATGAAATTAACGAGACACTAATTTCAGAAATGAAATAAAGCAAGCTTACAAAAAGGGCTAAAAATAAAGAAGAAACTAATGTTAAAAGTGCAACGTGTAGAATTCTACCTAATTCATAATCAAATAAATTGTAAGGTGAGCTCAAAATCAACTTATAGTTCGTACTTTTTTTCTCATGTCGATCAATTAGCCCAACAATCAAAGCAAGAAATAAGGGAAACCAAATGGTACTCCACTGATTAATGACACTTTGAATAGCATAACCAGTAGTGGCAAAAAGCACTGTTACCACAATTATTACTAAAAGAGGATAAAGCCACAATAACTGTCTGACTAAAGTTCTTTTTGTTTTTATTACTTCAATAGATAATGAGTTAAGCATTCGTTACACCGGCATTCATTAAAGTATCATTAAATAATTGTTCCAAATTTTCTGTATGATCTATAGTTTTTTCAAGTAAAAGCCGGCCTTTACCGATAATGCCAATCTTATCGGCTAAACGCTCGACCTCAGAAAGCATATGACTAGAAATGATAATAGTAATGCCTTCTTTCTTAAAATTAGAAATCAAATACCGCAATTGCTGAATTCCCAAGGGATCAAGTCCATTTGTCGGTTCATCCAAAATTAACAACTTGGGTTGGCCAACAAGAGCTAAGCCAATTCCAAGGCGCTCTTTCATTCCCAGAGAAAAATTTTTAGTCAGTTTTTTACCCGTATCACTAATGCCTACTTTTTCCAGAATAGCTGGTATTTCGCTTTCTTCGACTCCTCTTAAACGACAAACTACCTGGAGATTTTCAGCAGCCGTTAAATTACCATAAAGAGGTGCGTTTTCAATCAAAGAACCAATAGCAGATAAATCCGCTCTAGACCAATCGTGACCAGCAAACGTAATGGCACCACTTGTAGCGGGTATGATTCCCGTTAAAATCTTCATTAAGGTAGTCTTACCTGCACCATTGGGGCCTAGTAAACAATAGACCTGATTTTCTGGAACATGTAAGCTTATTTGATTGAGTACAACTTGATCTTTAAACTTTTTTGTTAGTTTATTTGTTACTATTAAATCAGACATGTTTTCCTCTTTTATAATAATTTTTATTGTTAAAATATACTCAAATAGTTTTTTAAAAACCTATGTAAAAGCTATTTAACAATATTAAACTTTATTCACCCAACATAATGAAAATGATTATATTATATATCAAAAACTGCGTCAATATAATTTGTAATAAGTAGCTATCCAAAAAGCAATTTGCTCTAAACAAAAAGCTTAATAATCCGGCTCTATAATTTATCCTGTTAACAGGTTTTTATTGCATAAAAAGAAGGACATATTTCTCTTGCTTTTGCAATAAAATACCAAACTTAGTTTTTTATAGCAGGTGTGAATTATGTCCCTTTTTGCTGATTATATTAAGTTTGCTCTTGATACTAAATGTTAGCTGGCGCAATCCGACTTGATAGGAAAATATTACTGTATTTACCAGCCTTCTATGCTTAAAGCGTAATTAACAGGTTAACACCGGAGTAATTCCAACGGATACTTAGAAGGCTTCAATCGCAAAATCAGATAAATTGAGCGCACTGCATTTGGCTACACCAATTTCGAAAATCTTCTGATGAGGATCAGATTTGAAGAAAACAATAAAAATATATTGAGCTAACTTTATTCAGACTCTTGAGTTTACATATTTAACTTAGTAATAGCTGATTCTGCTTGAGCTTGGATTTCGACTTCAGCTTTTGTGTTGCTTGGCTTTAATTTGATACCATAACCATATTTAACATCACTAGCTCTAACATAGGCATCTCCCAGCTCCATTTTTTCGCTTTTATTGGAATAAATCTGATGAATGGTCAGATTGTAAAACAATTCTGCCTTTTGATCAGCTGGCACCCAAAGATATAGTAATTTTTCAACTCTTAAGTAATTGACCTTTTTAGAAATCTTTTGCCCATCATGGTCTTGCATGCTGCCATCTGCATTATAAACATCAATATCTTTATAGAGACTAACATAACTGAAATTTTCTGCATTATAGTCATGGACTGGCAATTTCTTTTTAGCTTTAACATTTGAAAACCATAACCAATGATCTGTTCCCTTAATACGGTAAATTTTAGGCTCAGGCACGAACTGCCCTCTTTGATTCATAATATATGCAGCGGGTGATCCAGTTTCTAAACGATCTACTTTAAATTTAGTACCAGCTTTCGCAATTTTTACTTTTTTAGTACCATAAATCGCTGTACCTAACTGTGCAATTGCCGTCACAGTAGTTTCTTCAGTTGGTGAGCCAATTACTGCTCCAACATTACCAGCCTTTAGGTATTGCTTTATCGGGCCCCCTATTCGGTAGTAGCGTTTACCGTTTTTAAAACGTAACGCACTCCCGTAGGTAATTATTGTTCGGCCCTTTCTGATTAAATTTAAACTGGCTTTACGAGTACTAGTGGCATAAACATAGGAATTATGTTTAACTTTGCGCTTAACCCCATCTATATTGGACGCTTTGAGGTAGCGATTTTTACCTTTAAGCTTGTAGTAAGGCTGTTTTTTAATTATTACCGGCTCATCTTCAACTTTGACAGTTGTAAAGGCACGGTATTTATTTTTAGTACGCTTGCCAGCTTCAGTATAAGCTACCGATTTATGCATAATAGTTTTGGTAAGAGTGTGATTAGCTGCTTGGACAGTTGGTGCTGCTTGACTAGTTATTGTAAAGATTATTGCTGTACTAAACAAGCCAGCGACCAGCAGAGCAGCTATTTTCTTTTTTAGTTTCATTTATAAACTCCTTTCTGACTTACTTTTAATATCTAACTCTTTCTCTCGCTAATCATGAAAAGTCAATAACATAATTTTAGCCTACTAGCCATACACTGAATAAATCAAAAAAGTACACGCAGCAGCGACAATCATATAAGAAATACGACAAATAATATATAATCTCCTTACTAATTTTGCCCGTTTTGCATTATAAATATAGGGAATACTTGTATAATGCTTTCTTGCTTTTTTAGTTAGATCTGCATTCATATACATTTCTGCTAACACAAGAACAATGAAAATCAAATTTCCTATAAATAGAATAACAACTTCTGATGTAAAAAAAGCCCAACTTAAAAACAGAACAATAGCCGCAATAAACCGGCTGGCATTTATCATTACCACTTCTCTCTCAATTCCAGGCTTTGCTACAAATTCTACTGTAGAAGCTGCGACTTCTTTTCGTGATTCCAAATTAAGCTTATGCCAAGCTTTTGACTTGAGATAAATCATATATAGCAATGTTATAACTGCAATAGTAACGAATATTAAAATAATAATTTCGTAAATCAAATCGCATATCAAGTCGTAATTCGTAGTATCCATAAAAAGCTCTCCTAGTTTATTATGTTTTGCAAATATTTAAAGGCTTCCGAAATTCTGATTATTTTAGTAAACTAAATACCGTTAACTTGTATTTTGGCTTCCAAGACTATACGTTGCCTTAAGTTCTAGCATATCATTTTTTCTCAATATACCAAACCTAAATAATGACAAGTAACCGAAGATTTCATATTCAGCTTATAGCTGTCTTCTTAAAGTCAATTCCGCTTCTATGTCAAAATTATTGTTTTAGCTCCAGACACATGATTTGCTTTATTACGTCTTATAAGATTGTTCGCTATTCTATAGATCAGAATACAGTTTAATAACTGAAGTTGATAATATATAATAAAGGAACACAAAAGATTTTAAACTCGTTTTATTTGAATATTTCGGATATAAAAAGTATCTATGGGGGGAATGTAAGTGAAATATATTTTTAAAAAAGATCCTAAAAGGGTAATAGTTTACCTTATTTTAACCATTATTTTGGCGTTATTAATGGTTTCGAACTCGCTAGTATTAAAGTATATTATGGACGTGGCTTCAAGCAAGGGCTTGAATAAATATGTGTCCTTGGTTATCAATGTATTGTTATTTATTTTGGTTCAGTCTTTGGCATATTATTTGCAGCAGCTAAATTCACAATATCTAGCAAAAGAAGCTGTATCAGTCTATCGTAATGTGGTTTTTAAACGCTTGTCACAACAAAGACTGATAAAACTTAATTCAAATGAATCTGGGCAATACATTTCGTTATTGACTAGTCAAATGGATAATTTAGGGCAAAATTATTTTTATACCTTTTTTTGGGGATTATATTTACTACTACAATTTTTTGCTGCCAGTTTGCTCTCTTGGATAATAAACCCAGTGATGGCAGTATTTGCTATTATTTTAAGTATTCCAAATATTCTGATACCAATAATTTTTAGGAAAAAATTACAACTTAAAAAGAGTAACACAATTGCTGCAACTAATAATTACGTTAATAAAACGAACGACTTATTTTCTGGTCTAACAGACTGGAAGGTAAATCGTTCTGAAACTGCAGTAGTTACAGAAGAAAACAAAATCAATGAAAAATTATTACATAGTGAAAAAGAAGAGCTAAAAACAGAAAATACAGTTACAGTTCTCAATAAAACTTTTTCTGATTTTTTATATTTTGGTACATGGCTAATTGGCACGTTTTTTATTATGAAGAATAATTTATCAATAGGCCAAATTGTGGCATTTACTCAATTAGTTACGAATATTTCTTTTCCTATTTACAGTTTTTCTGATCTATTTTCTCAATGGATCGGAGGAAAAAAGGTATTTGACTCTATAGAAAAGGAAACTGGCGAAGAAGCAAATACCTTTGAAAACGATAAAGTCATTGCGCCTTTTTCTAGTATCGAATTAAAGGATGTAAGTGTTTCTTTTAAAGAAAAAAATATTATTGATTCACTGAGTCTTAAAATTACAGCTGGGCAAAAATATTTGATTGTTGGTAAAAGCGGTAGCGGTAAATCTACTTTCATCAAACTTATTACCAAACAATTAGATGACTACCAGGGAGAGATTTTATTAAATGGAATAAATATAACCCAACTTACTGATAACCAAATTTATCAAAATATCAGTTACTTACCACAAGATGGCCACGTTTTTGCGACTACATTGCGTAATAATTTAACTTTATATAAAAATTATCCGGATGAAACTATAATTAAAGTATTAAAGTTCGTAGAATTAACTAAATGGGCTAATGCCGAATCTTTGAATATGAATCTTGGAAATTCAGATACAAAAGTTTCAGGAGGAGAAGCTAAGAGAATTGAATTGGCAAGACTAATACTTCGGGAAAAAAGTGTGTTAATTTTGGATGAATTCTCTTCTGGAATAGATAAAATAACTTTGAAAAAAATAGAAAGCAAGCTTTTAAGTTTACCTGTTACATTATTATATGTAACCCACACATATGATGATGACTTAATAGCTAAAGCGGATGAAGTTATTCGATTTTAAAATGTTTTACGGAATTAGTTTTTGGCAACTGACGGTTATCTGAAAATTATAATTTTTTGTTCAAGAAGAATTCTATTGTTAATGGAGCCCCTTTTTATATTAATTCATAATATTATACAAAGTTTAACTCACTGTTTAGCTGAAAAACATTAAAAATAGAAATAACTAATATAGTTTTCTAACTTTATACCTAATTTTGTTTAAATGCTTCCAACTTATTAAATTAGCATTAATCCCTTTGAAATCCTATTCAAAGACAGCTTAATATTCTATAATGTACGTAAAGTATTTAATCAGTATTTTTGAGGTGATTACATGAAATTAAATAAAAAGTTTGTTTATGGTTCCATAGCAAGCATTCTTGCTATTAGTCCTATGCTACCCGCAGTAATGCCAAGCAATACTGAAGTATTAGCTGCTAAGACTGATACTCTCACGTTGAATCATAATTCTTATGTTTATACGGCTCAGGGCAAGCGCACCTATTATAACGGTAAAGGGACATTGCGTATGGGCACCACCGTAAACGGTAATGCCAAAACAACTTCGATTAATGGTAAAAGCTACTATCCTTTAACCGGTGGTGCCTACGTTAAGGCGGCTAATGTTGGTGTTGTTAACAAGCAGGTACAAGATGGCAACTTGGAGCTCAATTACAATTCTTATGTTTACGATAAGAATGGTAAACGGCTATACAAATTCCGTGGCAGTAAAAAGAATACGCATTTGCGCAAAGGAACCCCTTTGAAATACTCTGGCTCTGTAGAAAAAATTGACCGGAATAGCAAACAGTATTTCCTAGTCAATGATGACAACTATAATCAGTCATGGCTCCCTTATAAAAAAATCGGTGGTAAATATTACTACAATATTGGAGCCGGTGGCTATGTTAATGCGGCCAATATTGGCAACATTGATAACAAGCCCCTTTATGTCGCAGAAGCAACCGTGACAATTAGTCCAAAGGATATTGACTCTAAAGGAGTTCAGATTGGCTTGGGCAAAGAACAAATCACGGTTAAGCCTTTACAAAAAATAAAAGTTAACCGTGAAACGCTATTTAGGTATGATCCAACCAGTTCACCAAGTTACATTATTAGTGGGACAAAAACTGGCTGGTTTCCTAAATCGTACGTACAAAAAGAGCCAAGACAAAGGCTGCTGACTTTTACCGCTGACACCTATGTTCTAATTACTGCTGGAACTGATATTTTTGATGCTAATGGAGACTTACGACCAAATCAGGTTGATAAAGCCGGTCTAACGACCTTTATTGAGGGTGAAAAAATTCCGGTTGATGAATTGTTATACATTTGGTCGAATAAGGACAACAAAGCTGAGCTCTACTATCATTTAGGTGACGTAAATGGCTTTACGCACACCAACTTTGAAGAAAACAATGAAGAACATATGTCATTCATTAAAGCTGCTGACAGTAAATATGTTTCCGGTCCATTTTTGAAACCTCTTAATACGGTTGATGAAGCTAAAGCAGATGCGAAAGTAGCAATTGCAGCAGATAAAAAAGACCTCCAAAAGGAAATTGATCAGGAAAATGCAGTTCACAATACTGATGGATACAAGTTTTACCACTTTAATTTTTATGATGATGCACTAAAAAGAGCCAAAGAAATTAATAGTTCAGATAAAGCAACAGTTTCAGAAGTTAAAGAAGCCACGAGACGTTTACAGATGAAAGCAAAACTAGCCTACTTAACAGTTGATGAATATGCGGCTTACAGCAATTCAAGAAACTCAATGCCAGAAAAATATTAGAAACTTACAGAGTTAATAAAAAAAGCAAGAAATTTGAAGTTAACCCTCTAGATTTGAAGTGTTCCATAATAGTTAGACATTAATCTGACTATTAGGAGCACTTTTTTCATGACTAAATATTCTTATACTGCTGACTTTTCAATTCGTTCTTTAGCAAGAACAAAAGAATATAAAAGTATTTATTCCCCCTTCTCAATTAAAAGAAATGAAAAATACTAACAAAGTTCCCAAAGGCTCGTATTTTGTAATGGGGGATCACAAAAGTGTTTCAAAAGATAGTCGTTATATAGGCGCAATCCCTAGAAGTAAAATTGAAGGCGTTGTTAAATATCGCTACTGGCCACTTAATAGAATCAAAGCATATTAAAAGGGATTAGGCCCTTAACATTTGGACTTAATCCTTTTTCCTTTCACTTTTTATAACTCTGCTAATCGTTTTTCATCTACATGAAACATAATCATGCAATAAAGTAATAATATTGCAGTCATAAACACCACCACATAGATGTTAGTAGTTCCAGGGAGTTCACGTAAGAAATCAGCCGGTGAATAACTTATGAAATATGGCAAATGGATAGTTGCATTCATTAATAATAAAACTATTTGCAAAACTAAACCTGTACACATGGCAGCAAACTTATTTTTAATCCACAAAGAAGTAACCATTGCGAATACAGAAAATAATCCTCCCCAAAAAGAAGAAAACATAATTGACAAAATAGCGTGGACAAATGGATGGGAATAATAAAGGGAGACAAACAGCATAGTAAAATTTCTGGCACCAATATTAATATTAAGTAAATTATCGGGCTTAACATTAGGCAATATCATAAACCAAGATAAAAAGTTAAACAGTAAAGGAACAGCAATTACAATAAAGCCGGTCATAAATGCGATTTCTAGGTATCCTAACAAGATTTGTTTAATGGACTTCTCCATCTTTAATTTATAAAAATAGCCGTTGGTAAAATCTTCTTTTAATAATGTACTGGCAGGTAAACTCGCAATTAACGGTAACAAGATAAAAAATATAGTAGGAACAAAAGTAAATCCATCTATTGACATCCACATAGTATAAGGTGAGTTTGTCGCAAGAATATTTTTAGACGTAGAAACAATGCATTGTAAAACGCTGATACTTAGCCCTATTACCAATGCTAAAAACAACCATAATTTATTCAAACGTGACCACAAAAATTTCATTTTATCCTCTCTATTCTAGCAGAAGCGAATATTTGACATAGTGCTTCTTAGTTGGTACTAAGAAACTGAAACGTAATCTTTGATTGCGCATGTCATATGAATAGCGCGGAATGGTAAAAAATATTGTAAAAGGCTGCTTGCCGTGCGCTAATGCTTTATCAGGATTAATACTGTTGTGACTTTTGTCATACAATTTTATTGAGGGATTGCTTGTACCATAAGGATTATTTAGATACATATTTTCTCTAAAATTAGGATTGTTCTTTTTCTCGCCATAGAATGACTGACCAGTTTGACGTATATTAAATTTGACTTTGGCTTGTACAACATCCTTACTTTTCTTAACTGCAGCTTCATGAACAATAAAGTTAACATGATAGGCTTTTACCAATTCATTTTTGTGAAAAAGCTGTTCTTTAGTCACACCATACTGCTGAGGATGGGCGTTTACCTGGTTGTAGCGATAAAAGCCCACGCAGCCAACTACAATTATTATTACCACGAAGAAGCTCCATAATAATTTTTTATTTTTCATGATTAATTGTTCCTTCTTGTACATATAGCTTTTGCGTGGCGACTTTGTTCACAAATTCATGATCATGCGAAGCAATAACAAAGGTTGAACCTTTACGGTTATAACCGTCAATCAATCTGATTAATTTACCTATACTTTCATGATCCAGCGCATTGGTGGGTTCATCCAGAACAATTAACGGATAGCCTCCGAGAAAGGCCTGTGCAATTCCTAATTTCTGCTTCATCCCCAGTGAAAATTTCTTAACTTTTTGTTTAGGGAACCTGGTTAAATCAAAGTACGCCAATAAATCATTAATCTGCTTTTCTTGAATATCTGGATCTAATTTCGCTAATAGTTCTAAATTTTTATGAGCAGTAAATTCTTCTATTAAACTGGGATTTTCAATTAAAATTCCCGCTTTAATAGGATAAGGCTCTTGGACCTTCATCTTCTTACTATTAACTATGACTTCCCCACTGGTATTTATTAAGCCTAAAATCGTTTTTAAGATTAACGTTTTACCAGAACCATTTATTCCTTCTAAAACAGTGATACTGCCTTCTGGAATATCTGCACTGACATCATGCAATAGTGGCCGTCTTTTCACTACTTTTCCTACTTCATTTAATTCAATAAAACTCATTTTTTACTCCTTACTCTACACTAAAGAAATGGTCAATAATCCCATAAACAATCACCATAATCAAAGTTGCCAGCAATAATAATAAAAAGCCAGGGAAATTAAATCTCATAATTATCAAGCAATTCAAAGGATTTAATTGCCATTTTAAAAGAGATGTCATTATCAAAAGTGAAGCTGGAATAATCAAACCCAAGGCCGAATTAAACTTCCCAATTGTACCTTGCAAAAGAAGCGTCAGATATATTCCTAAAAAATTGTTGATGAAAAGTAGTGGGATCGCCTGCCAGTCAGCTAAATGAAAAAAAGACAAAGAGGGCAATTTAAATAAAGCCGTAACAAGCAACATAACTAAAAGTGTAACAAACACGTAGGCCAAAGCTATTACTCCTATTAATAACATAGTGACAACAGTAAAATTTTTCGGTGGAATTTGTAATCCTCTTAGGTGCATAACGGTAGTTTGCCAAAGCAGTTTAAAGCTATTTAGCATAATAAGTAGCGGTATTAAGAAATAGACCAGCCACAAAATAAAATTAAAAGATGTATCTTGACTGGTATCGGCAAAGAAAAGATTAAATATAGAAGTATGTGGACTGTTAATTAGCTGCGCACTGAGAAAAATAATTGAAAAGCAAATCAAACTTAGCCAACAAATTAAACGGAAGCGGATTATTTGCCATAAATATAATAATTGATTCCAAAATAGACGTTTCATAAAGACCTTCTTTTTAAAAGTGAGGATAGCCACATAATAAGTACAATTTAATTCGACTTTTATAGATAGCCAATTTTTATTTCTTATTTTTTAATTATCGTTTAATTCTATACATTAATAGTATCATTTTAGTATTGTTAAAAATAGTAGAATTAAACTTTTAATAATCCAGCTCACTATAACGATTAGTAATTAAATAGACGATTAGCATTAATAGCGTTGTAACTAGTAACAACAGAATATTGTTCTTATTGACACGCAGCAACATTAAACTATTGAGCGGATTATATTTCCAAGTGGTATAAATCGTGATAATACACAGGCTAAAAGGAATAATTATACCCAATGGAGCATTGAAGCGACCGATAGTGGTTTGAATTATCAACAACAGAAATATTCCTAAAAAATTGATAATAAACAATACTAATAAAGCTGGTAATCCGTGAAATTGTAATAGCTTAAAATTTCTTAGCCAAGAAAAGTCAGTCATTAAAGTCATGATTCCCTCTGTTAGTACCACATAAATGATGGTGATCAACCCCATTAACCCAACATTAACTACAGCGAAACTTAATGGTGAATATCGCAGCCCTCGCAATTGCATTCCCCTTGCTTGCCACAATTGTTTAAAACCGCTTAAGACTATCAGTAGCGGTACTACAAAATAAACAAACCAAAAAACAGGCAAAATAACTTGGCGTGATTTAACAGCGTTAAAATCAACTCCCATGAAAAAAAGAGGAACTATAGCGGAATTAGGCATTAGTTTCAACATCAGTATTACAAAGCATATTAACCCTAACCAAAAAAGAAAGCGCGATTTTATTAGTTGCCACAAAAATAAAAATTGATTCCAAAATAAATTTACAAGAGATGCTTTTGAGTCTACCGCTTTAGAATGCAATTGTTCTCTCCTTATTTGTTCACACTCGCACTAGTCAAAAATGAAAAAGCTTACACTAATGATACCACTTGTTCAGAATTTAAAAAATACGATCAGTAGAATTAAAATATTAAATTCCTTTAATTAAAGCAAAAATGCTCCAGGCATTAATCAACTGATTAACTTTCTAGGGCATTTTAATAAAAAAGGTTAGCTATTATGATGTGAACCCTAAAATTAGGACACTTTATTAGCTTTACTGAGGACTAACTGCCGATATTCGATCGGAGTTAGTCCTTTTAGTTTGATTTTAATTCTTTTCTGACTGTAATACTCAATAGTTTCTTACTGCATCTCCCAGCTCGGTGAGATTCATATACAGCTTTTCAAAGCAATGGAACATTTATTCATGAAAAAAAGTGCTCCTTATAGTCAGATTATTGTCTAACTATTATGGAACACTTCAATTTCGAAGGTCATATCCCTTTTTACTTATTTTTCTCTCTTACTTTCTATGCTTTATCGATAGCTCAAGATCAAGATTGCTTTGATAAATCAATTATTTGATCAAACATTTCTTGCTCTTTTTCTGATATGTGGTGTGCTACTTCGATCACAGTTCCTTTAAACTCACTTAGAATTGTTTGGTGTATTTGCAAAGATAAATTCTGATCAAGAGATGAAGTTGCTTCATCAGCTAATAATATCGGTCTTTTTGATACTAATGCTCGTGCAATTTCAACCCGTTGATTTTGACCACCAGATAAATTACTACCACCCTTCCCAAGCTGATAGTCTAAGCCCTTTTCGTTTACGAGATCAGTTAAACCGGCTTGTTCAACAGCATAATTTAAGTCTTCTTCAGACACATGGCGACCTAAAGTAATGTTGTATTTTAAAGTATCATCTAAAATAAAAGGCTTTTGCTGAATAAAAGAGAAGTACTCGTGTAATTTTCCCCAATCACCATTTACTTCAGAATGATTAACTTCATAGGATCCAGAATCAAGTTGTTGAATACCAATTAATACATTCAGTAAAGTTGATTTCCCCCAACCTGATGGAGCTTGCAGGAGAACTTTTTCCCCGGAATCAATTTTTAGATTAACATTGGCAAAAATTTTCTGTTTACCCTGACTAACTCCAGCATCAGTCAATTGTAATGATTGGAAAGTATCTGAAGCAGTTGCAGTATTGCTACCCTGCGGCTTTATCAGCAAGTCGATTTTTTTGATTTTTTGCAAAATCGGTTTTGCCGTTTTAATATCGTTAACTGACCCAAAAATACCAACTACAGGATTAATAAAATTATTAGCCAGTTGTGCTATCATCATAAACGTGCCTAAAGTCAGCCGACCGCTAACAATGAAACTGATACCAATGGCAAAAGGAAGGAACATACTGAAAATATATGCTACTATCATAGTCATCTCATTAGACATGCCTTTAGTCCAATTGGTTTTGAAAAGAGACGTTTCCATTAGCTTCGCTGCTTTAATCAACCTGTTAACCATTGAAAATTGAACATCATAGATGTTAGCCATTTCCGCTCCAGAATGAGTTTCAATAACAGTATTGGTATAGTTGCTATTGGATTTTTCCCACTTTTCAGAATTTTTTTCGATCTTAGGGCCAAAAACAGACTGAATAACGGCAGGAGTAAATGAAGCTATTAAAAATACCAGCGCAATAATCCAAGAACTAACAAATGCAGAGATTACAGCTGCCAAAAATTGAATTAAATCAGAAATGATTGAAAGCTCTGCCTCAATACTATTAGTTTCAATTTGCTTGAGGTCATTGGTCATAAATGAACTGTCAATTTCGTTATGGCTAGCATAGTTATTAACTAAATAATTGGCAGATGCACTTTTTAGGTTAAGATTAATTTCTTCTATAATTTTATAATAGAAATACTGATATATAACGCCGACTATTCCAAATATTAGCAGACCACAAACAGCAAAGACAGTCAGCTTGATTAAGCTGCCTTGAGGCTTTTGGGCGAAATCAATAAATTTTTGAAAAATTAAGGCAACAAAAACAACCTGAAGTGATTTCAAAAAAGCAAAAAAGACATACAAGGCGAGTCTCCACGGGTTTGAATATTTTATAATCATTGATTTTCCTTTCAATATTTTTTAAATAGCATTTTGTTAGTCTAGTTCTTAACTTATAGTATGTATACTCATTTTTAAATTCAATATTGCTCTTAAGCTTGTCCAATAAGCCATGTGAAGAAATTTTTAGCTTAATTATTAAAACTCAGGCTTTTAAATTAATAAAAAATAAATATTAGATAACCAAAATAATAAGGTTTTAATCTTTAAAAGTCAATAAGATAATTTTATTTTCTTTTAATATTTATACTGAACAATTTCCCGTTAGCACTAATTTTATCCCTAATCCTATTTTGTAACTATAAAAAAACGATTATAAATGACAACATGCAATCCCTGACTCAGTCAACTTGTGCAAAATTAATTCAGTCATGATATAATTTAATTGTAAAGAAAAGGGGCCTTGCGCTAACAAGACCTCTTTGAAAACAAGCAGCCGCTCTAAAGGCGGTTAGCTATGTGAGAAATAGAAGACTATCCCTAACTAGCTAAAGTATGATTGGGACGGTCTTTTTTATTTCTTGTGATTATTGATATAATCCAACAACACAATAATAAACGTGGCGAATGCCAACATTATTTGTAATGCCTGGTAAACGCTCACTTCTCTTTCTAGCTATGCTAGTCCTATGCTAGTCGCAATCATTACTCAGTTCACCGTGCAAAATTAATTTAGTCATGATATAATTTAATTGTAAAGAAAAGAGGCCTTGCGCTAACAAGACCTCTTTGAAAACAAGCAGCCGCTCTAAAGGCGGTTAGCTGAGTAAGAGATAAAGACCATCCCTAACTGGCTAAATGAAGTTAACCCTCTAGATTTGAAGTGCAACTAAAAAGTTAGACATTTTAATATTACGCAAGACTCAATGCACGATTTCGATATTTGATCGGGGTCGTGTATTTTAGTTTGTTTGATCTTCTAATATGATTGAACCAGTAAACGTA
>NZ_REHP01000011.1:0-178271 GCF_003693045.1 Lactobacillus sp. ESL0259
TAGCTAAAGAGGTTTGGTGGGATAAGTATTTACTGCAAATTTCCATTTTCAAAGTAGTTGAATATTTAGTCATGAAAAAAGTGCTCCTAATAGTCAGATTAATGTCTAACTATTATGGAGCACTTCATTGGACAAAAATCCAACTGGAGGGTTTTACTATGGTTAAATTTACCGTCAAGCAAAAATTACAGGCGCTTAACTTGCTCAAAGAAGGCTACAGCAGCCGTTCTGTGGCGCAAATGATTGGCACCGGATCACATCAACTAATTGATACCTGGGCTGCGCAATACCAGCACCTTGGTGTTAAGGGCCTAGAAATTCGGCACACCTCGCAAAATTATCGTGGTCAATTCAAGCTCCAAGTCTTAAACTGGAGAAAAGAACATGACGAGACCTATCAAAATACCGCCATTCACTTCAAAATTGCCACACCCAGCTTAATTTGTACTTGGCAAAAACGTTTTGACGAAGGCGGGCTTGATGCGCTCTTTACCAAACGAGGCCGACCACCAATGAACAAATTACCTAAAAAACCAGTTAAGTATACCAGCAGCGAGTTATCTGAATTAGAGCGGCTGCGCTTAGAAAACCGTCAGCTCCACATTGAGAATGACTACCTAAAAAAAGTCGAAGCCTTAGCTCGGCGCAAAGACGCTCAACGCAAGAAGAACGGACCATCATCCAAGAGCTAAGGCATGAGCACGACTATCAACTGCAAGAACTATTGCACTATAGCTTTTTATCCAAGAGCACCTACGAGTATCACCCGCGCAGCAGGCGGAAAAAATACAGCAATCTGGCTTTACTGTCGCTGATTAAAGTGGTTAAAAGGCATAATCCCAGTTTCGGCTACCTGCCCATGACTGACACGCTAAAAATCAAGTACGGCTTGCAGGTGAACCATAAACGCATTTACCGCCTGATGAAGGAGCACAAGCTGCTGGCCCGCAAATACAACTTGCGTGCAGGCAAGTATGATTCATCAAAAGGTCCGCAAGGCAAGAAGGCGAAGAACCGCTTCCACCAGAAGTTTAAGACCGATCGGCCCTACCAAAAGGTAGTCACCGATATCAGCGAGTTTCGCTATGGCAATAAGAGCATGAGCGAACGGTTATATTTCTCGCCCTTTAAAGATCTTTACAGCGGTGAAATCATCAGCTACACCATCAGTCAGCGGCCGCAGACCAAATATGTTCTAGATGGACTCAAGCAGGTTTTGACGATCCGGCCCAAACTGCCTTACCGCATGACTATTCACAGCGATCAGGGCATTCAATACCAGTCCAAAGCATATTGTCAGACCCTAAAACAGCACCACGTTTTTCAAAGCATGTCGCGACGGGCGACCTGCCGCGACAATGCGGCCTGCGAGAGTCTCTTTCACATCATGAAGGTTGAGCTAGACTACTACACCTATACCTATCCAACTAAGAAGGCGCTGCAGGAGGCCATGGAAAAATGGATCAAATACTACAATCAAGCTAGAATCAGGCACACGCTAAAAGGCCGCACCCCGATTGAATATCGGAATACGGCCTTAGCAAACATGAATTAATGTTAACGTCCAATTCTAGGGGTTAACTTCAAAAGTATGATTGGGACGGTCTTTTTTATTTCTTGTGATTGTTGATATAATCCAACAACACAATAATAAACGTGGCGAATGCCAACATTATTTGTAATGCCTGGTAAACGCTCATTGACTGCTTCTCTTTCTAAAAGATTTCGTGCCATAGGCACCATCTCCTTTCCGGATCAACAGCCAACCGCCCTCAAAACAATTTGCTTGAATTCTAAATTAATTATAACAAATACTGTTTGCATATTGAATAACTATAGAGTATTATTGCCAAATCAATGGCTTATTTTGATTATTTCCACTATATAGTATTTTGTTTCCCTCTTTAAAAACTAAAATACATTTTTGACAATGGTAAAAGACGGTTTTACTACCAGTGTACTAAGCCAATCCAAGTTTAAAATGAGCGCATTTTTAAGATATGTAAATAAGACTTTTTAATCAATATTGGGAGCGCTAAAATAGCTTTGTCACGTAAAAAAATATAGGAAAGGAATTTTTATGATTAGAAAATGCCAAGTAGCTGACAGTCCAGCTATTCAAAAAATCAATCAAGTTGAACTAGGTTATGATTATCCTGTAGAAAAAACGGCTGCCAACATTAAAAGGCTGCTAAATGATCCTGAACATCACTATCTCTGGGTCTTTGAAGATGATAATACCCAAAAAGTTGAAGGTTATTTGCATGCAGAAGTTTTTGAAGAAACCTACTTTGACCCCATGTTCAACGTTTTAGCTTTAGCCGTAGATTCTTCTGCCCAAAAGAAAGGCATTGGCAGTCAACTTATGCACACTTTGGAAAAACAAGCTAAAAATTTAGGCATGAAAGAAATTAGGTTAAATTCAGGAGAATCACGTTTAGGTGCTCATAAATTTTACGAAAAACTGGGCTATACCAGTAATAAAATGCAGAAAAGATTTGGTAAAACCATAAAATAATTTATTTAAACTGTAATTGATTTTCGTTTTTTATAAATGTTTACTAACAATAATTTAGCTAGTACATTATATGTAAATTTAAAGCAATTAACTATACTTCATAATACATCTAAAGTGCTACTATGCATATGAGGTGATCAATAATGCTAAGTCCAGAAAAAAGCAAAATTTCGATTTCAGTTAAAGTTAATTCAGAAGATAAAAACCGAGTTACAAAAATATTTAACGGCCTAGGCCTTAATCTTTCGACTGCCATTAATATATTTATAAAGAAAAGTATTGCTGAAGGTGGTTTACCGTTTGAAGTTAGGGATCCATTTTATAGTGAGGAAAATCAAAATGAGCGATTACTTATTATAGCTTGCAAAACTCACTATAATTAAAGCTAAAAATCTCTACATTCACAAAACTAGCATTTTCTTTAAATACTATTCATCTAAAAGTCTGATAAATCTATTGGTGCGGACACCTTTCCTTTTTTTAAATTGGCAACAGATTCATCCATTGCTTTTAATACCTTATCAGAAATACCATTTGATTTGACTAATTCTCTATGTTCCATAACTAAGCACCCTTTATTATATTCTTTTACATATCATAATCATATCTTGATTTAAGCAGTGCAACTAGTTTTTGCTAGCCGTCTGAGCAAAGTGATTGTTAACAACTTGCATAATAAATTTCTCCCTTTTCTATGGGATCCAAAACGGAAAGAATATCATATTGAAATTAATAAAAGAAGAAATAACACAATAAAAACCCGCCTTATTTATACGATTCAAAGACGGGTTTTATATTACAAAATTTTTATTAATTATATTAGTATTTGGGTAATTTCCAAAACTAGTGGAACAACAATTACGAATAAGACCGTTGAGGTGGTCACAACGTTGGTAGCGTATTGCACATCCCCATGTGATTCACCCACTAATATTGGCAAAACTGCCAAGGCTGGAGTAGCTGACTGCACTACTAAAGTTTGTTTAGCTAAACCAGTCAAAGGTGGTAACCAATTTGCACCAACAACAATTAAAATCATCATCAAAGCCGGTACTAAGACAAAACGACCAAGTAATGCCCAGATAGTATCGCGGTCAAGGTGGATTGATTTCAAACCGGCATCTGCCAATATAATACCAATATAGATCAGTGACATCGGGGTGACGATGCCGCCAACCATGCTTAACACAGCCGTAATCCAACTAGGAATTGGCACTTCAACCAGTAAGCAAATCAAAGCTATTAAAAATCCCACTAGTGGCGCTGGCAACAACTTTTTCCAGTTAAATTTTTGCTGCTTGTTCTTTTGTGCGGTCGGATCATCACTAGAAATGAAGAAGACACCAATTGCCCAGGTAGAAACCGTATTTAACACATAATAAATTAAAAAGTATGGCATACTTTTTTGCCCAAATAAGGCAATATTTAATGGTAGGCCAATAAAAATAGTATTGGCGTTCGTAATGGCATTAATAAAAGTACCACGACGACCCTTGCGAATTCGCAAAACCTTGCATAATAACCAGGCAAACAAATAACTTAGGGCAAAGCAGATAATGGCATAGATTAAGCCACCTGTTAAACCGAACAATTTTTGTCGATTCAAATATTTTAAAACAGAAACAAAAATTGAGGCAGGCAGAGCAATATTCATAATCAAATAAGAAATATTGCCTTTAAACTGGTCACCCAGTTTGCCACTCGTGCGCAACCAATACCCTAAAGCAATTACAAGTAGCAGTTCAACAACGCTAGTTAATGAAGTAATAAAGGCTTGCATTTATTCTCACTCCTGCTCATCTTTATATTCAGGCGCCCAGCGAAGTGCTGTTACAGCTTTTTCACCATCTTGAAAATCGTTCTGGTTAAGATGGTCGGCAATGGCCTTGTTAGCCACGGCTTTCGCTACAGTTTGGGAAAAGACATTTAGTTTTTCCACAGGTGGTAACACGGCTGCACCGGGTTTACTGGAATCAACAATGCCGCCAAGTGAGTGAGCCGCTACACTAATCATTTCATCGCTTAAAATCTTGGCATTAACAGCTAAAGCACCCAGACCAAGTCCAGGATAGACCAAGGCATTATTGGCCTGACCTATTTCATACTTGACGCCATTATATTCAACTGGATCAGCAGGAATACCAGTTGCTACCAAGGCTTGGCCTTTAGTCCAATGAATTAAATCTTCTGCTTTTGCTTCTGCTAATTGAGTTGGGTTTGATAATGGGAAAATAATTGGCCGGTCGGTATGGGCAGCCATTTCCGTCACAATATCCTGAGTGAAAGCACCTGAACGGGTTGAAGTTCCTACTAAA
This sequence comes from Lactobacillus sp. ESL0259, assembly GCF_003693045.1. NCBI lineage: Bacteria > Bacillati > Bacillota > Bacilli > Lactobacillales > Lactobacillaceae > Lactobacillus > Lactobacillus sp. ESL0259. The sequence goes on from NZ_REHP01000011.1 coordinate 4,834, forward strand.
ATGTCAGGGTGAACTGCCTGCACGACACTCTTTAAATCTTTAAGCTGGTCAGCATTACTGAATTCAGAACGTTTTCTTGCAAAAGGCTTTTGCGCTGGTGTTAAATCAGGTGTATCTTCAAAAAGCAATCCTTGTTTATCCACTAAGTAAAAGTGCTTGCGTGCTTCATCAGGCTGTAAACCTGCTTGCAACATCTCAGCGTAGACCTGTTCAACAATTCCGGTACCAGCAGTTCCGGCACCGAAGCAAACGTACTTTTGGTCTGTTAACTTTTGTCCGCTAATCTTCAATGCTCCCAAAATACCAGCCAAAACAATGACTCCAGTACCCTGAATATCATCATTAAAGGTTAGAATATGATCACGATAATGTTTTAAAATATTATCAGCATTATCCCGGCCAAAATCCTCAAAATGTAAATATAGTCCCGGAAACAGCTTTTCTACAGTTTGCACAAAGCGATCAACAAATTGGTAATAAGGATCTCCATTCACCCGACGCTGATGGTTGCCTAAGTAAAGCGAATCATTAAGTAATTTGTCGTTATTAGTGCCAACATCAAGAACTACGGGTAATACACATGCTGGATCGACACCAGCTGCAGCAGTATAAACCATCAACTTGCCAACAGAAATGTCAACTCCCTGTGTGCCCCAGTCACCAATTCCTAAAATTTCTTCGCCGTCAGTAACTACAATCAACTTAATATCACGGCCATCTGCCGCGTTTTTTAAACTTTCCTCAATTTTATCGGGTTCATTAATTGAAAGAAATGCGGCATATTGCGGATTCACAAACAAATGACTGTAATTTTCAATAGTTTCAGCTATTGTCGGGTCATACACAATAGGCATAAATTCAGTGACATGTTCACTAAAAATTTTAAAGAACAGCACGCGGTTAGTATTAAAAATCGTCATTAGAAAAATTCGTTTTTCTAGATTCGTTGACTTTTCCTGGTATTGTAAATAAACTTCGCGAGCTTGTTCTTCAAGAGTCTGCACCTTTGGCGGTAACATCCCTACTAAATGATATTGTTCTCGCTGCTCTTCTGTATAAGCAGTCCCTTTATTCAAAAATGGGTCATTCAACCTATCTTGTCCTGTTTTAGCCATTTTCTCACTCTCCGTCTATTTAATTATTAATAGCACGTACTATATTCTTAGACTATATCCGGGGTGAAAAAAGTGCAATTAATTTAACTTATAGTAAAAGCGTATAGTGTATAATAAAGAGCTAAATATAGTTAAAGACAAAAAATAAATCTTATTTATTTTTCATATTAATTGTCTGTCACCCTTTTGTTACTGAAAGTAATATGATAAGGTAATTGTATACCGTATATATTTTTGAAAGGAGAACTCAATGAAACTTAAAAAATTATCTACTATCTTTTTTTCTTTAATAATTTCCTTAGGAATGGTGTGCAGTACAGGCAACAACATAGTTGAAGCTAAAAGCAATGTCACTAATAAGCAAATTCGCTTGATCTTAAACTCACCTCATTATCACAAAGTACGGTTAATTAAAGATATTACCGTGAGAAAAATCCATTGGAAATTTCCTCATGCAAGCAGTACATTAGGACACAAAAAGAAACTACCTAAAGGAAAAATTGTTTGTATTATGCAATCTGCATCTGGTTTTGGCTGGCATATTAAGGCTAAGGGACTTCACGGCTCTTATACTATTGATAAACCGTTAAAAGATTTTTCCTGGCTTTCTTTTAACACAAAATCTAAAAAGAAAAGGCATAAGTCACCAAAAAAGACTGCAAAAGTTTCCAATAAAAGAATAGCTAAGAGTTCTAGATCTAAATAGAACGTTTAACTTCCTGACTTAAATAAATAAAATTAATGTATTTGATGGACTAGCAATTTTATCTGAATACATTATTAATACCTTTTCAAAATTCTCACCTACAAAAAATAGTTAGACAATTATTGTCATAGCTCAATAATAACAAGCAAAAAGCCAATTCAACTTGATGAATTGGCTTTTTACAATTTAATCGATTAGTCATATTATGCTTTGTAACGTGATTCACCATTTAAGTAAGTTTCGCTTAAAGTCATATCTGGGTTTAATACTAAGAAATCAGCGTCCTTATCAGGAGCAATTGAACCACATTTATCTAAAACATGAGCGCTCTTAGCCGGTACGTAAGAGGCCATCATGATTGCTTCTTCCGGCGTAGCAACATTCCAGTCAACAACATTTTTAACTGCAGTCTTTAATTGTAAAATACTACCAGCTAAATTATTGCCACCCTTTAAGCGCGCCATACCTTCCTTAACATAAACCGGCAACTCACCTAACATGTAGTCACCATCAGGCATCATGCCAGCTTCCATACAGTCTGTGATCAAGCAAATATGTTCGGCACCTTTAAGCTGAACTAATGCCCGTACCATTTCTTTTTGAACATGGTGACCGTCACAGATCAACTCATCTGTCACATTATGCAGCGCCATTGCCGCGTTAGAAATTGATGTATCGTGGTGTGACGGATCAGGCATACCATTAAAAGTATGAGTAAACATAGTTGCACCAGCTTCAACACCAGCTTTAGCTTCTGCAAAAGTAGCGCTTGAGTGTCCTAAAGCTACAACTACACCCTCTTTAACAGCTGCACGAATGAATTCTTTAGCGCCTTTTCTTTCAGGAGCAAGAGAAATTTTATTTAAAAGTCCTTTTGATTCTTCGCGCCATTGATTAAACTGGTTAATATCAGGGTCAAGCAAGTATTTAGGGTTTTCCGCACCAGCATGTTCTGCAGTAAAGTATGGTCCTTCAAAGTGAAGTCCCTGAATTTTAGCACCAGTTTCTTCACCCTTATGGGCGCCAAACATCTGACAAATTTTGCTTAATGTATCAGCACCGGCAGTGTAAGTTGTTGGCAACCAGCTGGTAACACCTGAACGCAAAAAGCCTTCTGACAAGTGGTTAATTCCTGCCCAGTCACTTTTCATTACGTCTTCTTTTAGTGAACCGTGAACGTGAGTGTCAACAAGTCCCGGTGCTATCCACTTACCTTTATAATCGACAATTTTACCTTCCGGCTTTTGGTCTTCAGTATAATAAAAGCCGAATTTGCCATTATCTTGTACTTCTAAGTAACCACCTTGTTCAGTTACATTTTCAAGAAAGAATTTATCTGCATGAATATAATAAGTCATAATATTTTGGCCTTTCTTTTATAAAATAAACCTCTTACTTATAGCTTCATTTTAGCCTAATCAACTGGTCTTTACCAGTTCAATTTCAAATAGTACGGAAAGTTTTAATTTTTTAGTTATAATAGTGGTATAGGTAACTAATTAGGAAGCAAAAATCATGATTCAAAATACGCAAACAAATAAACACTCATTGGGAGCACTTACTGGTGCCAGCAAGTGTGACCACTATTATGAATTACACTTTGCCACTGGCGAAATTGCGCACTTTTACGTCTTAGCTGACGGTATTTTTCGCCTTTTAATTGATCCAGAGCAAAATTTTATTGAAAATCGAAACGCAAACATTCAGCTGGCGCAATTTGATAATACTGCTTTTACCAATTCTCAGGTCAGAGCTACCAACGATTCCTTAATCATTCATACCGGCAACTATCAAATTATCTTCGGTCAAAATCCGGCTGTGCTCAGTATTTTTGATGAATCGCTGCATCACAACAGGATGCGTCAGTCGCAGCCGCTCGAATTTAGTGAAAACGAAACGCGAGAATTTTTAGCAGAAAACCAAAACGAATTTTTCTACGGTGGCGGACTGCAAAACGGTTATTTTAGTCATAAAGGCCATAAAATCGCAATTAAGCATGATCAAATAACGGGAAAAGGCGGCGTGATCATGCCTGTCCCCTTTTTCTGGTCGAATGCCGGTTATGGCGAATTAAGAAATACCACTGCAGCGGGAAGCTATGATTTTGGTAAAACCCAGCGGGGAGTTACCGCCCTCGCTCATCAAGATGCTGTTTTTGACACTTTTTACCTCCTTGGCACTACCCCCAAGGAAATTTTACAGCGCTATTTCACTTTAACGGGCAAGCCGATGTTACTGCCTAAATATGCTTTAGGTCTCGGCCATATCGGCAATTTCTGCACGACCTTATGGCAGCCAAGCCATGCCCAGGAACGTAATGCCAGCAAAATTGGCAACAATTATTATACCCGTACCAAAGATGAAAATTCCGCTTCGGGTAAGGCCTCACTTAATGGTGAAGAGAACTACCAGTTTTCAGCAAGGGCGCTAATTGATCGCTATCACGCCATGCATTTTCCAATAAGCTGGTTTGTCCCTAACTATGGCGAGCAACCCGAAAATGAGCAGGCTCTTAGTTTCTTTAATGAATACGCGCAAACTCAGGGTGTTCATCCCGGATTTTGGCATCAGGGTGAAGTTGATCTACCTGAAAAAACTGACTTTACTTATACTGCAGCTGACCAAGCAGCTCAAGATACGGCAAAACTCCAAAGTGAATCGCAAAAAGAGCGGCCAATAGTGCTGGCTGACAGTGGCAGTACCGGCATGCAAAAAAACGCCGCACTAATTTTTGGTGGTGTTGGTGGTAACTGGGACAATATTACTAACCAAGTTGCGGGATTACTGGGAGCCAATCTTTCCGGTCAGCCTTTAGTTGGGGCAGCGGTTGATGGTCTGCAAGGCGGCGGCAACGCTCAAATCAATGTCCGTGACTTTGAATGGAAAAGTTTTACCGCTTTACTATTTAACTTTGACGATCAAGGTAATTTCAGTAAAAACCCGTTTGCTTATAATAAGAAAATAACTGAAATTAATCTGGCTTATCTCAAATTGCGCCAGCATTTAGCCAGTTACATTTATACGTTAAATGAACGGGCAAAAAATGGCGAACTGATTATGCGGCCACTATTCAGCGAGTTTCCTGATGAGCGTGCTAATTATACAGCTCAGTTTGGCAACGAGTTTATGTTGGGACCCGACCTTTTAATTGCTCCTATTACGAATGGTCGCGAAGACAAAAACGGTGATTCTCGTAAGGATAATTTATATTTGCCAGGCAAAAAAACGCTGTGGATCGACCTTTTTACCGGTAAAAAATATGCTGGCGGCAAGGTCTACAATAACTTAACTTACCCATTATGGCATCTACCGGTTTTTGTTCGGGGTGGCAGTATTTTTGACTGGAATAAACGTGATTTTCTACTTTATCCTCAAGAGCAGAGTGAAGCCATTAGCTATGACGATGATGGGACAATTGCTGCAAGTAACAGCTATACTACTAAAATCTGCAGTAAAGTTGAGCAGGAAAAGCTGGTGGTCATTATTGCACCGACTGAGGGTAACTTGACAAAGAAATTCGTTGAACAACCTACCAGTCTGACAATTATGTGCGATTCTTACCCTGATGCTGTAACTATTAAAATTAATGATCAAGTTGTCCCCGTAGAAGAATACGGCTCGCTGGCTGCTTTCAATCATGCTCATGAAGGTATTTTTTATAATACTAATTACGGCCTCGATGAGTTTAAAAAATACCATAAGAACACGCAGACTGCGCTGCAAATAAAATTAGCCACTAGAGATATTACCGCCACTGAAATAGAAATCACAGTCCGTAACTTCAACTATGGCAAAAACGTGTTAGTACACGAAATTACCAGTGGCGTCTTACCGTCACCAAAACTACCGGCAGTAGATTCAAGTAAGATCTCGGCTCATTCATTTGAACTTGCCTGGCCTCATGAGAGTGCCGTCCAGATTGAAATAAATAATCTTCTTTATGTTGGCATTACCGGCAAAAGTTTTACCTTTCATGAGTTAGCGCCTAATACCCGCTATATCATCAGGATGCGTTATGCCATTAGAAATAAAGTTTCTGAATGGTCTGACCTTTTCGGTGTCATTACGAAACACGCTGCCAAAGACTATGCGATTGAAAACATTGAGGTAACCAGCAACTGTGATAGTAAAGAAAACCATCCCCTGTCCTATTTGACTGACCTGAAATTGGCGAGCGAATGGCAAACTAGCCAAACTGTTTCACCTGAACAACCGCTGGAATTAACTTTTAGCTTTGAAAAGGTTGAAAAGCTAAGCAGAATGGTTTTTGTGCCCCGGAATATTGATCATAATGGTGATCCTCTTGTTGTTTCAATTGCTGTTTCAACAGATGGTGAAAACTACACTACTTACGCAGACCACTTACAGTGGAAGGCTGATACTAAAAACAAGGTAGTAGGCTTACGGGATGTGCGCGCTAAAAAAGTGCATCTGACGATTTATCAATCATCCGGTCCAATTGTTGCGGCAAGAGAAATTATCTTTTTCAGGGCAAAACGATAACTAAATATAAGAAAAGCACAAAATTAATATGTACTGAGCTCCTAAAAGTTGTCCTAAATTTGGGGCTCTTTTATTTAAAAATTATATTAGACATTTAATTAGGCTTTGACTCATGATTTGTCTATGTATTTTTGTTTTAAGGCTTTATCGAATTGAAAATATGATTACGGTTTCTATTAATTATGCAAAATAACTGTTAAGACTATATTGCTGATTAAAATCAAGATGACCTTGGGTGCGGTGTATACTTGTACTAACATAAATTAGGGAGCTAATATTAATGAAAAAGAAACTGGGTATGTTTATTGCTAGAAAAGTTGGTAATTCTATAGTTCTCACGGTTCCAAGTAAGGCGGGAGTTAAACTTGGTGAACGATTTGAATTGACTCAAAAAGATAACGATACTTTAATCTATAAGAAGGCTATTGACTCTAATCCGTGGTTTAATGGAGAATATGATGATATTGATTTTAAAAAAGAAATTGCAAAAATAGGTAATCCTGATACTATGCAGGTTGGTAAGGAGAATATTTCGTGGTAGCACCCAAACAAGGAGATATTATTTAAATAGATGCTGAACCACATGCAGGACGATAAGAAGGCGACCATGATAGCGGCCCTCAGATTTAGCAATTGGGATGTGTCCTGCCGTTTCCGCTCCTTAATTCTCTTACGTTCGCTCTCAGTTTGGTACTTATAAAGCTCTAGAATGATGTTATTCATCAACTCTACAGGTTAGAATCTTCAAAAAGCCTCGCAAAGACGAAAAAATGCAGTGTGACTCCCTTATGCTTAATTGCGCTCATAATCTTAGTTAAATCCTGTTTATTTTGAAGACCAAAAGGGGTGTAATCTAATGAACAACTGGTGCTAACTTAAAATTAAAAAGTATACGAAAAATCGTTTAGTAATTAATGTTAACCACCAAAATTAAGATAATTTAACCATAAAAATACGACCTCAAAAATTATCTTAATTTCAGAGGTCGTATCAATATCAAAATCGTACATTGGCTTTTGCATAATAATTGGATGTCTAAGTTCTAGTTATACGTCACATTTATTGACTACAAAATATTTGATTTAAATTATTTTTTGTTGCGGTCATACCAATGAAGCACACAATTAACTATAAAAATATCCAAAAGTATAATGCAAAATTGTACAAAAATATTTGTCCACCTATTAGTTATGTAAGGTGATAAATATATTTGATATATGAAAACTATAATTCCAGTCGATATTCCGTACGCTAATGCGTTACGATATTTCACCAATTCATAATAATCAGATTCAGTCTTTTTCTTTCTATTCATTTTGTCTTTTATAAATCGAATTATTGCCAGCCCCACTGAGTAATTACTGGATAGTGATTGATGCCAGTAAGTATCCAATTAACATCAAACCAAACGCCACCTTTAATATTGTCACCAATTGTCGAACTTAGAAAAGCACCAATTGCAGCTACTATAGGGCCTCCATCAGGGCCAACAGCAGCGGTGATAATAGCTGTGAGACCTGTAAGACCGCCTGAAGCAACAGCTTTAGCAGTGCGTTTATCTATAAAAACTTTAACTGATTTTCCAGAATTATTAATTTCAAATTCTAGAGTTGCAGTTTTTGTGCTTTTATTTATTACAAAAGATGATCCATTAATAAGTTGATTGGTATGGGCTATTACTTCTTGAGCAGAGACATATTCAGCATAAGTAATAACCTTTTTAACATCGTCATTAAGAACATATTTATTATTTTTCACTTCTACATATAGGTCAATTTTGTTTACGACGTCTTGACTCAAGACATTAGATAGTTGAGCGTAAGCAGAATTACCAACAGAAGCTGCTGGCACAGTATTTGTGACAGCAAAAGCATTATTATATACTTCTCTTAATCATATATGATTAATTTTAATATAATATGCAATTAATAAAAAGTCAACAATATTTTTAATTTATTTTTATTAATTCAAAATTGATTTGGAATCAATGTAGGCTTTGATCATTTCCTCATTTTTTCTCGGATAGTCGATCACTTGGCCACGACTAGCAGCATGTTAGTAAAATTATTTTGGCAGCACAAATATCATTAAGGATAATATGCTTTTTGCTACTTTTTCCCACAAATATACCAGTGATTTTCAAAATCAGAATAATTCTACGATTAATCTTTAGTTAACCTCATAATAAATCCAAACCTATACTTTTACAATATCAAATAAAAAACGCTCCGAGGTAGTTAAAATTGCAATTAAAGCTGAAGGCTTTAATTTATTTAACCGGTCGAAGCATCTTATTTAAAAATAATTAAGCGTTAAACTGCAAAGTCTGAACTGTGTCACCGTGGGTCGTATCACCTGCCGACACATCAGAAACAGATTTTATGACATCCATATTAGTATAAACAACTATTACCGTATCATCGTAATTTTCAGCCGTAATCAGTTCTGTATTCATACTTGCCAAATAATCATCCTGCTTAACAGTATCGCCCTGTTTGACAGCCACTTCAAAGGGCTCACCTTTTAATTCCACAGTATCAATTCCTAAATGGACCAATATTTCTAAATTATTATCAGTAGTAATGCCGATTGCATGCTTAGTGGGAAAGACTGTGGTGACAGTTCCTGCAACAGGAGAATAAATTTTGCCATCTGTAGGCTTAATGGCGTAGCCATCGCCTAGCATTTTCTGAGAAAAAACTTCATCTTTTACATCTGTAATTGGCATTAGTCTTCCATCACAAGCTGCAGTCACTGTAAAACTGCGTTTTTTAAATATATTAAACATTAATTCTACCTATTTCCTAATAAATATACTAATTGTTAAAACTAAACAAAAACCAAAGATAGTCAAAAAGATAACAGCAGGCACTTTGATAAAACTGCTTTGACATTTTAATTTGCCGGATTGTTCATTAATACGTATGATGCCAAAAAGCGCCAAAATCAAGCAAAAAATGTTACCGACCATTAACTGGCTGATCGCCTGACTGAACATCAAAAAATGATAATTGCCCTCATGTTTAAGAATCAAATCTTTCTTGAGCCAAATATAATAACCCATGATAAAATCCGTAAGAGCTACTATCATATCTATTGCAATCAAAGGTGTATTGTTCAAAACTACATTGATGTTTTGTTTAGCAACAGATGATGTCAAAATTATAAAGCTGCCGAAGAACAAGGGAATTAAAATCAAAGCATAGATATAGGTTGTCAAAATTTTTTTGGTGTCTAAATGAGCCCTGTCTAACAAACTAATCACAAAGTTGTTTATCTTACTTACCATTTTTATCACTTTTTTCTTTTTGCCAAACACCAAACTTATTTATGATGAAATCCACCAAGGTGTAAGCTAGTATAAATGACACATCATTGCTAGACGAAAATTTTACAGTCGGATAGTAGAAATTATAGTCGGAAAGCGAAGCAAGTTTATTTTGCTTTAGGTCTGTAAAGGAGACATAACGCAATTTGTTGTTAACCATCTCAAACTTACCCAGTTCATCGTTAATTTCTTTATTATTACCCGTGTAAGAAATAATAAAGAGCATGTCGCCTTTTTCTGCTATTTTTCCTACCATTTCCAGTTCACTGACAGCAGCTGGCAAAACTATTGATGAAATGCCAAAAAGTAAAAGCTCGTGAGAAAGATAATCAGACAGCATCTGTTGAATCCAGCCGGTAGAGTAAATATAAATATGCTTAGCATTACTTAGCTCATTGTAAAATTCATCTAACTTAAGAACCTTAAAATTTTTATGTAAGTTTTCGATTTCTTTTATTATGCTTGCATCAAAATTGTCAGGTATAAATTTACTTATATTATTTTGTTCTTTTTCTTGGACGACTTCATTTAAGTAAAATTTCAATTCATTATATCCGCCCAAGCCTAGGTGCTTACATAATCGGAAAATCGCCGAACGTGAAACGTATAATTTGCGCGCAAGCTCAGTAAGACTTAATCCTTTACACGCTTTTGCATTATTTATAATAAATTGAATGACCCTTATTTCAGAATCATTCAATTTACCACTATTTTGATAGACTAAATATTCTAATTTTGACATAGACCAACGCTCCATATAAAGTAATTTTACATATGACAAATTGCTTTTACCTATACAAGCGTTCTAGCCATAATTAATCTTGCTTATTATCCTGCTTTCTTAATTCCTGCATTGCTTCAAGAACTTGGGCAACGTCTAAGCCAACAATAACCTGAATTGCTTTGCCGTGATGGACAACATTAACGGCCTTGGCTGCCTTAAACTGAGCATCAGAGCCCATCTTATTAGGATCAGCCACAGTGACACGCAATCTCGTCGCACAAGAACTTAACTCTTTGATGTTGGAACTTCCACCTAATAAATCTAAGAAGGCTGTTGCTCTTTCAACGTATGGATCAGTTTCTTTCTCATTTTTAGATGGCCGTGCGGTAGTTGTGGCACTGGAAGCTGATTCTTTTTTAGCTTGATATTCCTTCTTATTTAGTAGATGTACATCTTCGTCATCTTTTTCCCTTCCTGGAGTAGCATAATCAAATTTAATAATCATAAATTTAAAAATAAAGAAGGTAAGAATTGCAAAAATAATACCAATTGTAAATTGTACTAGAAATGTTTGCCAGTGATTGGCCCAGAGTGGTATCCAGTTTTCTGCCGCCATATCAATGCTGCCAAATATAAAGTTACCAACAACACCAAAACTGAACATAATAGTGTTCATAGTAGCTGAAAGTAATGAATAAATTACCCATAAAATTGGAGCCGCAAACAAGTAGGTAAAGTCAATTGGTTCAGTAATGCCAGCAAAGAATGAAGTCAAAGCTGCTGGAATTAACAAAGCTGAAGTTTGCTTCTTTTTATTTTTTTTAGCTGTCGCATAAAACGCTAAACAAATTACCGGAGCAAGGAATACTTTTTCATTACCCCACAGTTGGAAGCCCATTTCAGGAGCCAGTTGCTTTAACGGACGTGTACTTAACGCAAATTTAGTTAAATGTTTTAGCCAATAAGGTTGTAATCCACCTGCAACTACAGCTGGACCATACTGAAACGGAATATATACCAAATGATGAAGTCCAGTTGGAATTAAAATACGATTGAGAAAATTATAAATCCACACTCCAATAACGCCACTGTTAGTAATAAAGTGTTGCATACCAGTTATACCCAGCTGAACTTTTGGCCAGCCCCAGCAGGTAATAAGTGCCAGAGGAATCATAAGGAAAAAGCCTAAAATATAAACATATGTGGACCCTTGAAAGGTTCCCAGCCAGTCCGGCAATTTCTTATCAAAATAATGATTATGTAACCAAATTACTATACCAGCAACCACTAGAGCACCAATAATACTAGTGTCTAGCGTTTTGATCCCAGCTATTTCTGTTAGTCCGTGGTTAGTGGAATTTTCCACAATCTGGATTTTATCAAAGTTAGGAATACCAAAACTGGCGCCCCAGTGAGATAACATAGCAGCAACAAAATAGTTGTAAGTCATGTAGGTAATTACAGCTTCCATGGCAGCCCTACCTCTGGATTTATTTGCTAGACCAATTGGTAGACCTACAACGAAAAGCAAAGCTTCCTGCTTAAAAACTGTCCAACCACCTGCGCTAATTGTATCCCAAATTGAATACCAAGTTGTCCCTGGATTTGCCAGAGAGCCGAAAACTGCTTGGTTGTTAAATAAGCTGCCTAAGGCAACTACAATACCCGCAAACGAGAACAAAAGCACTGGCACAAACATTGCTGCACCAAACTTTTGAAACTTCTGCATCATAAGACATCATCCCCAATCACTAATTAAGTTCTGGCCAGTATGGCTTGTTTTCTGGGATCATGTCATCAAGAATCTTTTTCGCTACAGAAGCATCAGGAACTGTCTTATTAAGAGCAAAGGCTTGCCACATCTTAGTGTATGAATGTTGTTCATAAGCATCAACTACCAACTTTTCACATGCTTGTTGTTCTTCTATCAATCCCTTTTGGAATCTACCGGCCATTCCAGTTGCCATAGGTTGAACTCCGTCCGCGCCAAACAAGCAAGGTACTTCAACAATAGAATCAGAATCAATATTGGCAATAGCGCCGTTATTAGGAATGTTAGCAAAGAATTTTTCATGAGTGTTATAAGCAATCGCATGACAAATATCAACAATATAATTAGAGTGTTCGGCATTAGCCTCCCAGATATTGCCTTTAGCCGTACCAGCTTTTACAATTCTGGCACATTCACCAAATACTATTTTTTGCCGGTATTCACGAATCTCATCAGTTCTAGTATGGTTAGGGTCTGCATTTTTCACCTCATATTGTGGGAAGTAATAATATTGCATATAAGTATTAGGTAAAGTTTCTGGATCAAGAGCATAGCAGTCCTTAGCTTTTTTAAAGGTTTCGGCCCAACTGGTCTCTGTTTCCTTATCAAATTCACCACCGATCCAGTAGCCATTTTCAGATATGTGCTTCTTAAGAAGAGGCATTAAATCTTTGCCAGTCTTTTTATCACGAACTTCTTTCCACCAGCCAAAGTGATTCAAGCCATAGTAGTTAACATCAAGATCGTGGTAGTCGTTTAAGCCGCAAATTTTAGCCATTCTAGTCATAATTTCTACCGGCATGTCACAAATATTAATTACTTTAGCATTTGGTCTTAATCTACGGCAAGCTTCTGCAACAATAGCTATCGTGTTGGTATAGTTAATCATCCAAGCATTTGGCGAGTACTTTTCCATCCAGTCGATTATCTCAATAATAGCTGGAATAGAACGCAACCCATATGCCATTCCTCCGGGTCCGGTTGTTTCCTGACCATTAACGCCATATCTTAACGGAATCTTTTCATCGAGTTCACGCATGTGGTATTTACCAACCCGAATTGATCCCATAACGAAGTCAACATCTGTGAATGCTTCTTTAGGATCAGTCGTATACGAAAATTCAATTTGCGGTGCGCGCTCTTTCATAATGATTGCACATGCATCACCAATTTTCTTTTGCCTTTCGGCATCGTTATCATAAAACTTCAGCTTTCTTAGTGGAAATCTGTCCTGATTTGCAATTAAGCTTAAAACAAATCCTGGTGTATAAGTACTGCCTCCACCTGCAATGACTACGGAATAGCGTTTATCTTTTTGGGACATATTTTTCTCCTTTTAATTCACTCTGCTCATTTTGAGCTGTTATTTTCTAAGCTAGCTTACTTTTATATTTATAACATCTTTCTTATTTTTTGTATCCGCTTTCCAGGAAAGTGAATACGTATTTCACAACTTGAGATATTTGTTTCATTTTCAGAAATTAATTTCACAAAAAAACTGGCACCACTAAGGTGCCAGCATTAATGCTAATTAAGTTAAAAGTTATGAGAAGACTATTTTAGACGAACCTGTCTTTTTTAATTACCCGATAAATAGAAATAACTAAAACTAAAATTGCGCAGAAGATTGCCACGTAAGCCATTGGTCCAACGCTAATAGCGGCTTGTGCCTGAGCACTTGCCATGCGATTTTCCACCGCATATTCTACAATCCACTTACTCAATAGGCGCGGAGTCAACACAAAACTGATGGTTGCCACAATTGAAGCAGCTAAAGCCGTATTGCGTGAATATGGTTCACGGAAAAATTGTGCTAAAACGCAAAATGCAGGTGCAATCATTAAAAGCAATATCCACATGATAATTAAGCGTCCAGCACTGCTGTTCATCATTTGGGCACTGTTAGTAGCGTAGCGATATTTACCCCAAAGTTGTCCACCAGTTAGGGTATTTAATAAACTCAAGAAGTATGATCCCTGTTGACCATAGACGCCACCACGATTAGATAAAATTCCCTGCACAATCTGTAACCCATCGGTTGAACCAGCTGTGGAAAAATTAACTGTTACTACTTTTTTCATGTAAGTCGCCAGAAACATGATGATCGAGCCCCCAAACTGCAATGCCCGTAACATGCTTAATTTCCGAGATGACTTCATTTTAAATTCTAGGCTAAGAACGCGATCGGGATGGTGACTGCGGCCAATGACGAAAATACCGATTGCGACAATAACAGCCAGTCCAGCAAGGAGCCACCACAGTTTAGCCATAACTAAGAAAATAGCCAAAACAACAATGGCCACCGCAACATATGGTCGATCAGCAAATATATCCCAAAAATTTAATTTTAACTGACGATAATCGGCACGAGTCTGAGACGTGTCATGCCCTCTGAGTGCTGTTTTCGTCATTTCTTTATTTTGAAGCTGGGACTTTTGGCTGTGTTTTTGGCGATATTCCTGCCTAGTTAAATGCGAATTTTTTTCCATACCAGCACCCCTTCCTTTCAGAAATAATATCCTAACATGATTAATATGAAAATATCAGCTATTTAGCAAATTCTTAGCAAATTTATTGTGCTAAAATAGAAAAGATATCATATTTTTTAGAAAAATCTTAAAAAAGAAAGCGAGGACGTTTTGACAGTTTCCGAAAAATTTCCAGCTGGCTGGCATAAAGCTTTTGTTACTTTATGGCTAGGCTGCTTTATTACAGGCATGGGCTACTCCATGACAATGCCTTTTATTTCATTATTTATCGCTGACCTAGGAAACTACAGCAAGTTGCAGATTAGCATGTATTCCGGTCTTGCTTTTGCCATGACCTTTATTGCTCAGGCAATAGTTTCACCTTATTGGGGCAATCTGGCCGACAGAAAGGGCCGTAAGTTAATGTGCATGCGTGCTTCCGGAGTCATGGCTTTGACCATTACTGCTACCGGCTTTGCTCCTAATGCCATCTACATTATTGTCATGCGTTTTATTCAGGGTGCTTTTTCCGGATATATTAACAACGCTACTGCGTTAATCGCAGGGGAAACTCCCCATAGAAAAAGCGGCTGGGTGATGAGTCAAATGATGACTGCCGGTACTGCTGGAAACTTGGTAGGACCACTTTTAGGTGGCGTTTTGTCAAACTTCTTCGGTAACTGGTTAGGTGGCGTTTGGGGCTACCGCATTCCGTTCTTTATTACCGGCTTCTTGATGGTGCTCGTCTTCTTAGGGTCAACTTTCTTAGTTCATGAAAACTTTACTCCGATTTCTCGTGCAGAAATGAAGCCAATGAAGGAAATTATGCAGTCTTTGCCTAACGTTAAGCTAATTGTGGTCATGTTCGTAACTACTCTCTTAGTGCAGGCCGCTAACATGTCAATTGATCCAATTGTTTCTTTGTATGTCAAATCGATGATGCCTAATAGCAAAAACATTGCCTTTGTGGCGGGGATTGTGGCCGCAACCCCAGGTCTCGGAACATTGCTGGCTGCTTCCAAAATCGGACATAAAATGGATGAAATTGGTCCGCTAAAAATATTGCGTCTTGGTCTATTTGTAGGTGCGATCCTCTTTATACCTATGGCTTTGACACATTCACCTTGGGTGCTGGCAGGATTGCGTTTTCTGCTCGGAATTGCCAGTGCTGCCATGTTACCGGCAGCACAGACCGTTTTGACACTGAACACTCCAGCCGAAAGTTTTGGTCGGATATTCAGCTATAATCAGTCTTTTCAAGCGGTCGGTTCAGTGTTTGGGTCACTTATGGGCTCCACTATCTCGGGACTGTTCAACTACGCAACTGTTTTCTGGACTACAGGCTTTACCCTACTAATTAACTTTATTCTCATTATCTTTTTCAGTTTGAGAAAAAGTGCTAATAAATAAGAACTAACTTACAACTAATAAAGTATCCTAATTTTGGTGGTCACATCATATTTCGTTCAGGATGCTTTTTTGTTTTGCTTGATCTCCGTAGATAAACATTGTATAACTTTATTACATTTCAGGATATACATTGTTTATTTTTTATAGGGGGAAAATTATGATTCGTGCTACTATATCTAAATGGGGTAATTCTAAAGGCATCCGATTAAACCAAGCAGTCCTGCAAGCATTAAACGCTACTATAGGAGATCAGTTAAACTTTAAAATTGAGGACAACAAAGTAATAATGTCAAAGCAAGATGATACACCTGATTTAACTTTTGAAGAACTTTTTAAAGATTATTCAGGTGAAGAATTTGATACCGAAATTAAGTTACCAGATGAGAGAAAAGGAAATGAAAAATGGTAATTAAGCAAGGATCTATTCTATTAATGGATTTAAGTCCTAAACAGGGGCATGAACAATCTGGCAAACGACCTTATTTATATTTAAGCTATAAAGGGGTTGAAAAATACGCTCATATTGCTGTGTTTGCTCCTATAGCAACTACTAAAAGACACTACCCATTATATCAAGAATTACCTGCTGCATCTCAAACAAAAGGCGTAGTCATGCTAGATCAGCTAGTTACAATCGATTATCATAATCGATCATTTCATTATTTAGAGCAACTACCTGATGATTATATGGAAAAGATACTCAAAATTGTAAAAGTAGTTTTTCAGAAAGATTAGCCAAGCAGTTTTTCTGTAAATAATTCCATGATATGTTGTGAAGCTAAGATTGGTCTTTGTTTTTTTAACACGGTCTTAACAGTTCTTATATCTTCACCAAAGAAATACAGAGTAGCAGAAAAGTCTGTTAAATCACCTTTATTTATTGAGATAGATCAAGATGAAATCTATGCTGCAGCATTACTGCAGCATGTTAGGGCGATAGATCCAACTGTCAGAATGAAAGGTAATATCAAAGTAAGATTAGACGAAGCTAATATGAAAAAATTAGCACAATTTTAGTTCAATTTTTTAAAAAAGCAAAAACTGTACTGAACCCCAAAAATTATCCAACTTTTGGCTCTTTTTTATGTCTAAATTAGCTAAACAAGATAAAATTATAATCTATCAGCTTTGGCATAATTATCAAATTAAGACCAAACTAAAAGAACTAACTCCGATCAAATAAGGGCAATTAGTTCTCAGTTAACAACTAATAAAGTATCCTAATTTTGGGATTCACATCATTATCTTGACGGCTTTTTATATCTGGCTTAGAAAAATGCTGGCAAAAATCAGATATTGCAAATTTACCAGCTAAACAGCTGTTTAATTCCCTTTTTGTGCGGATTTTCTCATCACCAATAAGGTAATAACAAAAAGCAGAACACTGACTATCAATAATCCTAAAAGAGAATAATGCACGTTTGTCACAGCCGATAAGGTGGTAAAAGCAGTTGTCATTAAGGGGCTGGCAATTAATAAAATCGTATTGATCAGGCCAATGGAAGACGCCAAAATTTTATGATCAACTGCACCTACCATCCACTGGGTTAATTTTGGCGTAGCAGTTCCCGCAAAAAAGCCTAAGATACAGTAAGTTATTAAACAGAACCAGATTTGTTTGCATAAGATCGCAATTATGACACTTGCTCCAGCAATATTGGCTAACATAATAATGATATAAAGGCTAACATTTTTAAATAAATTCGTACCAAAAATACTGCCTAAGGCAGCGCCTATTCCTGCCATAGCGCCAATTAACGCAATTGTAAAGCTGTAGGTTCCGATGACCATCACCTGACGATTGCCCGCAATTATAATAGAAATCAGGGGCTCGATCGTGCTGAGAACTCCATTTAAAACAGCGATTACCAGTACGGTAGTAATTAAGCCACTAGCCTTTTTAACTTGTTTTAATGATAAGGCCAAGGTGGACCAAAAGCCACGATCATCGACTTCTTGTGTGACAGTTGAAATACCCTTTTTTCGTTTATTCCTAGCAATATTGCAATAGATCAATCCTGCCACAACGAAAGTCAGGCCGTTAATTACAGCCAGCGCAGAATATGACATGAATAACAAAAGTCCTGATCCAACAAACTGACTAACCAAAGTGATTACCTGTGAGACACCGCTGGTAAAGCCTTCAGCTTCAGCGATCTCATCCTTTTTAACCAGGCTAATAATTAGTGGTGTAGTAAGTCCACCAGAATAAGTTCCGGCCGTATCAGAAATAAAGTTGATGATAATTACCATTATTACTAAATTCCAACCGGCAATATTCTGACTAAAAAGAAAGCCGACTAGCAAATAGAACGCTCCTCTAATCATAGCCATCCAGACTATTTTTTGAAATTTATTCTGCGTCCGGTCAGCTAGATAGCCACCAACACTGGAAAACAGCCGGGGAACTGACTCCGAAATAGCAATTAATGATAAGGCCAGCGAATAGTTTTTGAGCCGACTGGCGTAAGTCATCAGCGCTAAATAGAATAAAATATCTCCAGCACTGGATAAAATACTGGCAATTGAAAACTTGCGATATTCTTTATTTTTAAAAAAGATAGTCATAATTTTTTCTCCTTTTTAGCTTTCTTTATTTTCAATTGTACTTAAGCTAAAATTGAGAATAAAAAAGTGTCATATATGAAACAAAAAATTAGTGAGGTTAAATTATGACTATAGGTGCTTTACTTAGACAATACCGTTTAGAAGCTGGGAAAACTCAACGCGCATGGATTGGCGATGTTATCAGCCCCTCTTTTTACTCTAAAGTAGAAAAAGATCTGACCCGTATTTCAGCGGCAGATTTAATTGAACTATTACGGCAAAATCACGTTAAAATTGCTACTTTTTTTAAGCAACTTGATTACCAGGCTGAAAGTGAAGATAATCTCAAAAAGAAGATTAATGCCCAAATGACAGACGCTTATTATAATTTTGATATTAAACGCCTAAAAGAAATCAAACAGGCTATTGCAGGTAGTGGGCTTGCTAGTAAAAATGAGTTAATGTTACGTGTGAACTCGATCCTGGCTATTATAGATGGTACTAAAGAGAAATTAAGCGCTGCGGAAATCCAGCAACTAAAAAATAAATTCTTTAATGAAGAGAATTTTGACTGGAAAACTATCAAAATTTTCCTGAATTGCATGGTTTTTTATGATTTTGCCACTGATATGATCATTACTAACAAAATTTTTCAACAATTTAAAGATAGCGAAAATGACGGTCTTCAATTTATAGTGTTGGGAATATTAATCAATATGATTAGCATTTGTCTGGAAAAAAACAAGTACCAGCAAGCAAAGCAGTTGGTGGAAAAATCCTATGAGATTCACACCCAGCCACTAACCTGCTTTAATAAGATGACTCTATTATTCTTGGAAAACATTATTAACTATCATTTTGATCCCCAACAGGTTTATCTGGATAATTGCGCAAGGCAAATAGAAGAGTTTGCCTTAATCGGCATGACTGAATATAGTAAGCAGTTGCAAAAAATTGTGCAGGAAAAAACCGGTGCATTTTAGTATAAATAGAAGCTAGTTCCAGCATTTACTTGAAACTAGCTTTTTATTACAATTTGAATAATGAACTTTTATATTCTAAGTCCTACTAAACAGCAAAAATTATTCATTACTGCTAAGAAAAACGCTTTCTAAAAAAACAAGACGTAGTATAATTAAATACAAATAAAATGGTTACTGCTAAATTGTGAAAGTGTGAATATCATGAAGTCAAACGAAGAAATGATTGCAGGACAACAACTCTATCCTGCGAATAATTCAGGATTTAGTAACTTGGATAAAAGTGTAACTGTTGGACATAAAGTAAACATTCTGCATGTAATCTTAGGACTAGTTTTAGTCATTTTGGTGTCATTATTTATGACTGGATTTGGTTATCAACCTTGGTGGGTGTTGGGACTCATAATTTTGGTGGGAATTTTTATTACTTTACCAACATGTTTTAGTGGATATTGGCAGATTAATAAAAACGGAATTACTGTGTTAAGTTATAGTTCAAATGATGTAATGAAACTTATGCAGTTATTACATATCAAAAAAAGTTATACAAAATCATATTTATTTGAGAATATCACTAAGGCTGAAATTACATATCGTAAAAAAGTTAGAATTAGCCCAATTGATTTTAATCCAGACTTTTTTAAACTAAATTTGACTGTGAATAATAAAGTAATTCAATTAGAATTAGGAAATATTCATGCAAAAGATTTAGTAGAAATTGTTGCTATCTTTAATACTCATGGAGTAGCCGTTTATGATAGACAACAGATAGTTTGGCTGCTTAAAGAGAATAAAAATTTATTTAATCACTTTCATAATGGTAAATGGGCATCACTATAGTTGTGTTAGGACTAGAAAAGCATAACTTATCCAATTTTCTATTGCAATATGAAAAAGTAGTTTTAGTGAATGATCCTGCTTAAGTAGATAATGCACAATTACATTATCCACAAAAGCAGGATTTTTTGTTGAGTCTATGACAGTAAAAATAAAATGTGAATAAATATAGCGTAAGCAAATTGGTAACTAAACCCTATTTCACATTTGCCATCAATTTAATTTTTGAGTAAAACAAAAACCAGGCTTTCTAAACGAAAAGCTTGGCTTTTTTACTTGCAGCAATTGGCTGAAGCAATATGTTCTAACATAGAAATCTGGCATTATAGCTGTTTATTTTTTAACCAACAACTCGGCTACTTGATCATCTTTAGTTAGAGCAGTAAATTTCTTATTATAAACATAATCTTTCTTGGTTTTTAAAGTAGTATCATCTTTACGACCAGGCGTATTGAGATCGAACTTAGTAATTACAAATCTAAACAAGAAATAGTAAACAACGAAATAAACAATACCTAAGAAGATGATTGGAACCCAATTAGTTCTGGCATTTCCGGGTAACACACCATAAAGAATAAAGTCTATTAAGCCACCGGAAAAGGTAAAGCCTACTCCTACTTTTAGCAATGCTACAAAGACTGCAGAAAAAGCAAAAAGTACACAGTGAACGCCAAAATACAAAAATGGTGAAGCAAATAAAATAGTAAATTCAAGTGGTTCGGTAATTCCAGTTAAAATGGAAGTTACTGCAGAAGATACTAAAAGTCCCTTAATTTCACTTCGTTTATCTTTACGAGCAACAGAGTACATTGCCAGGGCAGCAGCTGGCAAGCCAAAAATCATTTCTGGGAACTGAAATGAAAAGAATCTTGCAGCTTCATACGAAATTTTCCCGCCGGCAGCTAATTGTGCAAAGACAATTTTTTGGGCACCTTGCACGGTATGACCAGCAACAACGGCCGTTCCACCTACTGCTGTTTGCCAAAACGGCAAATAGAAAATGTGGTGTAAACCAAATGGTATCAACATTCTGTAGATTAATCCGTATAGAAAGGAACCAACTACTCCTGATTTAGCAATAAAGAAGCCCAAAGCAGAAATTTCAGCAGCAAAATAAGGCCAAATATATGAAAGCAAAATTCCTATTATTACGCCAGAAACCGCAGTGGCTATTGTCGGAAAGTGGGTCCCGCCAAAAAATGAAATTACATCTGGCAGTTTAATATTGTAGTACTTATTATATAGCCATACGACTATCAACCCAATAATAATTCCCCCGAATACTCCCAGGTTCATTGTGTTGTTAAAACCCAACACATTTGTAATTAAGCCATTAACTTGTTTGAGCTGATTTAAATTTCTGAAATTTTTAATTGAACTGGTTAACTAAGCGTACATTAAAAAGTAGCCTACAACCGCAGAAAGCGCAGCGACCCCTTTTTCACTTTTCGCCATTCCCAACGCTATAGAGACAGCAAATAGCAAGCCTAGATTGTCAAAGACTACAGAGCCACAGTCATTTAAAATGCTTAAAAACCTGTTTAACAGCATCCCTGGCGATAAAATACTTTCCAAATGATACAACTTTATAAAAGTCGGACCGGTAAAAGAAGCACCCAATCCTAGAAATAATCCCGCTATCGGAAGCAACGAAATTGGCAACATGAATGTCTTGCCAACCTGTTGCGCCTTAGCATAAATTTTTCCCTTCATTATTTTCCTCCTGTATCTGTTTAAATACTCCGGATCAGATGTTCTCATTAAGACAAAATATAAACAATCCTTTGTGATTCGTAGAAACTATTTTTTTCTGTATTTATAATGAAATACTTTTTTCTATGCTTAATATCCTTCAAATTAATACTAACCTGACCTGCCTATTTTTAAAAAAACTTTCTATAATTTTTTACGCAGAACTATCAAAATAACTATTATTTTATAATTTTAAAAAATATAACTTTATTTTAAAATAGTTCTTTCGATTATAAAATGTTTAGCGTATAGTGAGAAGACGTAGAAGAATTTAAAATAATTAGATACTTTTACTTATGTTTTTTAGAATAGAAAGGATGTTTATATTAATGGGAAAGTATAAAAAATATGATAAGTTAAATTATTATCTTGCGCTCTTTTTTTCGGGAATAGTTTATCCCCTTGTAAACTTATTGCTTGCTTTGGTGTTAAAAAGATTAATTGACTCAGGGATTGCCAGGAATGTTTATGAATTAAAAAATGCAATATTTGTTTATTAGTATGTATATTTTTGGCAACTGCTGTTTTTACCAGTGAACTAACCAAGAACAAGTTTGTTAATAATTTTAGTAAAAAATATCGCAGGCATATTTTTAATGAGATTATTGCAAGTGACCTAAATGAATTCAGCAACAATAGTACCGGAGATTTTTTAGCAACAATGACCAATACTGTCTCAACAATTGAGGAAAAATATATCAAATCTTTTTTTAGTATAGTTTCTAACTCGTCATTATTGCTTTTCTCGATTATAGGGATGTTTATGATTAACTGGCAGCTGTCAATAGCAGTGCTAATAGTAAGTTTAGTGCCAATTATTGTTATGAGTTTGTTGGGTGGGAAAATGCAGGCAAAGCAGAATCTGGCTTTGACGCAACAAAATGCCTATGTCTCCAAGGTAAAAGATGCATTTTCCGGCTTTTTAGTAATAAAAAGCTTTAATATTGAAAAACAAATTAGCAAAGAATTTCAAAAAACTAACGATAAACGGGCAGATAGTGAGTTTTCTCTGTCAGAACTTAATAATATTTCGGTATCAATTTCAAACTTTTCTGGATATTTAGTTTTTCTGGTTGCATACGGACTTGGTATGTTTATGGTAATTAATGGAAACACCAGTATTGGTGGAGTTACAGCAATTGTGCAATTAGTTAATTTTATTGTAATGCCACTGAGCAAATTGGGTCTGGAAATGAATAACAAAAAGGCTGGTTTAGCCGCCAGCAAAACTCTGAATCAGTTGCTGGAGAAAGTGCATAATCCGGTAAAAGATAACAGCAACTATTTGAAATTGAACAGATTTGAAAATGAGATCAAATTGACCAACGTTAGTTTTTCCTATCCCCAGCATGGTGAAACGGGAAAGAGGGTACTTTCACACATCAATTTACAAATAGAAAAAGGCAAAAAATACGCGCTTGTAGGTATGTCGGGCAGCGGTAAGACAACATTATTAAAGTTACTAATGAGATATTACAAATTGACTAAGGATGGCAACATCAGTATAGATAACGTAAATATCAATAACATTAATTTGTCATCGCTTTATAAACTAATAAATATTGTCCAACAGGACGTCTATATTTTTGATAATTCTCTTGTGTATAATATAATGCTAGGCAAATCTTTTACAGATAAAGAACTGAATTATGCTATAAATAAGGCTGGTTTAAGAAAGCTAGTAGACGGCAATTCTAAGGGCGTTGATCTGAATGTTGGCGAAAATGGCAAAGCTTTATCTGGTGGCCAAAAGCAGAGAATTTCTATAGCGCGAGCATTAATTAGAAAAACACCTATTTTATTAATGGATGAAGCAACGTCATCTTTAGATCAAAAAAATACTACTGCAATTGAAAATGTCATTTTAGAAATAAAGGATTTAACATCAATTGTGGTAACACATAAATTGAATCCCAACTTATTACAAAAATATGATGCGATAATTTTTATGAAAGACGGCACTATTACTGAAGAAGGTTCTTATGAAGAATTAATGAAGCAAAAAGGTGATTTATATAATCTATGCAGCCTAACTATGACTAATTACTTTATAGCAATCAATGTTTTGAAAAAATTGCAATAGAAATTGACATAGCAAAAAAGCGTGCTTAAAAGCACGCTTTTTCTTGTTTATTTTGCTCACATGAGCCGAGTCTTATCTTTGCCAAGATTTACCCTAAATCAGCACCATTGGTAGAAATAACATTCTTGTACCAGTCAAAAGACTTTTTCTTGTAGCGCTTAAAGGTTCCGTGGCCTTCATCATCTTCATCAACATAAATGAAGCCATAACGCTTGGACATTTCACCAGTTGAAGCACTAACTAGGTCGATGCAACCCCAAGGAGTATAGCCCATGACATCAACGCCATCGTCTATTGCCTGGGAAATAGCTTCAATATGTTCACGCAAATAATCAATCCGGTAATCATCTGCGACATAATGATTTTCATCCGGCTTGTCTACCGCACCTAAACCATTTTCAACAATG
Source organism: Lactobacillus sp. ESL0259 (assembly GCF_003693045.1). Classification (NCBI taxonomy): domain Bacteria; kingdom Bacillati; phylum Bacillota; class Bacilli; order Lactobacillales; family Lactobacillaceae; genus Lactobacillus; species Lactobacillus sp. ESL0259. Next base: position 29,465 of record NZ_REHP01000011.1, read on the forward strand.
AATACAGGTTTTTGATAGCGGTCTGACAGTTGGTTCAAGGCAATTCTTAAGCCTGTCGGGTCAATTTGCCAACCCCAGTCGCTGCTCTTTAAGAATGGGTTCTTAACGCCGCCCATCAAGTTGCCGTTAGTAGTTTCTTGGTTTTCGTGGGTAACGTCAACTACAGAAGACATGTAGTAACTAAAGCCAATATAGTCAACTGGATATTGAGCTAACAATGCCAGTTCTTCATCAGTGTAATCAAGGTCTGATAATTTAACACCTTGGCGAGCCAATAAACTCTTAGTGTAAGCTGGGTAATGTCCTCTAACTTGAACATCAGCGCAGAAAAAGTTATTAGCCTGATTATCTTGCAAGGTAGCCAATTGGTTCTTAGGGTTAGAATCGTAGCTGTATGTTGTAGCATATAGAATCATGCAGCCAATTTTCATATCAGGATTGAGTTCATGACCAATTTTAACAGCCTTAGCACTAGCGACAAATTGATTGTGCCATGCTTGATAAACATTCTTCTTGTCACCAGCGCCATTACTGATGGTGAGACCTTGACCCATAATTGGGAAGTGAGCGGCACTGTTGATTTCGTTGAAAGTCATCCAGTATTTAACCTTATCTTGGTAGCGGGTTAAAACAGTGCGGGCAAAGCGCTCGTAGAAGTCGATCAGCTTCTTATTCTTCCAGCTGCCGTATTCAGTAATTAAATGCAGCGGCATTTCGTAATGTGAAATAGTAATTACAGGCTCAATGTGATGCTTTAAACACTCGTCAATTACAGCATCGTAGAACTTAAGGCCTTCTTCATTAGGAGTTTCCTCATCCCCATTAGGAAAGATTCTGGACCAGGCAATTGAAAAGCGGTAGCACTTGAAGCCCATTTCAGCAAAAAGCTCAATGTCTTCTTTGTAATGATGATAGTGATCAATACCAATATGATTAGGATAAACATAGTCTGGGTTTAGCTTAAAATCAAAATCAGGTGAGGCAATAATCTTCATTCTGTCTTTGCCACCAGGTAAAACATCAGGCAAAGATAAGCCTTTGCCTCCTTCTTGGTAGGCACCTTCTAACTGGTTAGCAGCAGTAGCACCGCCCCATAGAAATCCTTTAGGAAAATTATTTGTAGTCATCATTTTCTCCTTTCGTTATTTTAAATCTAGTAATGCATCCCCAATGGTTATTGTACCATTTGCAATAGCATTAACTTCATGATAATTATTAGAATTAGTAACAACCACTGGTGTTGTAGTTTCAAAACCAGCTTCTTTGACGGCTTCCAGATCAAAGTTAATTAAAGGTTCACCCTTTGTAACTTTCTGATCCTTTTTAACTAAAGTAGTGAAGCCCTTGCCATCAAGTTCAACTGTATCCATACCGATGTGAATCATGACTTCTGCACCATTATTAGATTTAAGACCGATTGCGTGCCCCGTAGGGAAAACCATCACTACTTCACCATCAAGAGGTGAGCAAACTTGACCATCTTTAGGCTTAATCGCTACGCCTTTACCCATTGAGCCGCTGGAGAAGACCTCATCTTTGACCTGGCTTAATGGTACAACCTGCCCGTTTAACGGAGCCACCAATTTTTCTTCCTTATTAGATGAAACTTCCGGCTTAACAGCTGCTGAATCTGCAACACCATTTGTTGCAGCGGAACCGGCAGCTTGTCCGGCTAAATTCTCATCAACGCTTTTCTTACCCAAAAGCATTTGCAATATAAAGCCTAAAATGATTGCCGCAGCCATACCAATCATCAAGCCATAGACACCCATGTCAATGCCGTTTTTACCCATAGCACAAGGAATTGCAAAGATACCCATTCCAGCCATCAAATAAGTTTTGGTGCCAAATAGTCCAATTAAGCCGCCACCAACAGCAGAAGCAATACAGCTAAGAATAAACGGCTTCTTACGTGGTAATGTCAAACCATAAATAGCCGGTTCAGTAACACCGAAGATCCCTGATACAAATGCGGGAATAGCCAGACTGCGAGTCTTTTCGTCTTTTGTTTGAAAAATCATAGCTAAAACCACACCAGTTTGAGCAAATGAGGCAGCAAATGATAAACCAATAATCGGGTCAAAGCCCATAGCAGCAATGTTAGTCATCATAACTGCCACAAAGCCCCAATGAACGCCAAAGATGACAAATACTTGCCAGAAAGCACCCATTAAAATACCAGCGATCACCGGGCTAAAGTTGTAAATTGCACTCACAATTTCCGCAACTCCGTTACCCAGCCAAGTCGCAACCGGGCCAATCACAAGGAAAGTAACTGGAACAGTAATTAATAAAACGATAAATGGTACTAAGAAAGTTTTGACAACATCCGGAACTATTTTACGGGCAACCTTTTGCACTTTGGAAGCAAACCAGACCGCAATGATAATCGGAATAACCGAGGTGGTATAGTTCATTGAAATTACCGGAATGCCCAAAAAAGTCATATGAACAGGTGCTTCCAAGAATGTGCCCTTAAAAACAGTAAACAGTGCAGTTTTACTGCTGGCCATTGACACAATTGAAGGATAACAAAGGGCAGCTCCAATAGTGGCACCTAGATATGTGTTGATACCAAATTTTTTTGCTGAAGAAATTCCTAAAATAATAGGTAAGAAATAGAATAAACTGTCGCCAATGGCGTTTAAAATGACATATGTTCCAGAAGTTGCTGATAGCCAGCCAAAAGCTAAAAACATTGCGTTAAAGCCTTTAATCATACCACCAGCACACATTGCACCTAGAAGCGGATTAAAAATACCGGAAATCAAGTCAATAAATTTATCAGCTAAGCTCATATTGCTGTTGTCAACGTCATCATCAGAAATGCTGCCGCCACCAGAAAAGCCACCTACTTTAACCAAAGTATCATAGACATCAGCGACGTTATTACCAATAACAACTTGGTATTGTCCACCGGACTTGACAACAGATATTACGCCAGCAGTGGCTTTTAATTTGTCATCGTTTGCCTTCTTCATGTCCTTTAATTTAAAACGTAAACGTGTAGTACAGTGAACTACACTGACTACGTTGTCTTTACCACCAACGTCAGCGATAATTTCATTACTTAAATCTTCGTATGCCATTTTTCCTCCTAAATAGCAAAACCCGGGAACTTCAAGAAAACAGCTCACTAATTTATTGTGAGACTTTCACCTAAAGTTCTCGGGTTAATGCCTGTAAACAGTAACACACCGTTTAAACTAATTAATTATTAAAATATCGCAGAATTAACTCTCCCGTAATTGCTCATCATTTTGTCTATGCGTTACCCGCCAGACATGAAGAGTTAAATATACCTGATCATCAGGCTGCATTTTCCAGCCTGTTTGTTTATATAAGTACGTGCCGATTTTTTGGACAGTGTCATACGCCTTTTGATACTTGACTTTCATCAGTTCAATTAAAGAATTATCAAGTTCTTCACCCGAATCCTTTTCACATTCGCCACACATATGCCTTACCATGAAGGCACGTAAATGCGTCATGAATCTGTTAAAATTAAATGATTCAGTGTCAAGTTGCATCCCATATTGATACTGGATAATATCAACTACTCCGCGAATAAGCTTAGTAATTTTGATAGTATCCTGCAGTTTGGTCTGACCAGCGCCAGCGTTAATAAAATGGTATGTCAGATATGCTGCTTCGCTTGTAGGAAAATCAAGCTTGGTTTTTTCCTGCATCAGTTCTAACGCTTCCTGAGCCGTGCCGTATTCTTTAGGAAATAGTTTTCGCATTTCCCAGCCAAGCGTATCCTGACCCAATTCAATATTTTCAGTAGCACGGGTTAACATAAAGTCGATATGATCTGCTAATACCATAAACTGATAATCCGAAAAAGTTATCTGCAATTGTTTGCTGGCCAAATTAATCACAGCAGTAGTTAATGCTAAAGTCCTCTGATCAATATCCCGCACGCTGTCAACCATTTTAAGGTTTTCCCCAACAGCTATAAAACGGCGCGAAATCTTGTCCTCATCAATGGGATCGCCGGCTTTTTTGCCGAAACCAATCCCGTTTCCAATCACCACCCAGTCTACTTCAGATTCATCAGACACCAAGGCAGCATTGTTGTTAAAATTCTTTACAAATTTCATTCAACTTACTTCCTTTCCAATAAAAAAACCTACAAACAGTACCAAAATAAGTATTGTTCATAGGTTAATGCCTGATCAAATCAGTAACACGTCTACTTACAGCTGATATTATAAAGTAGTGCATAAGCGATTTCAATACTTATTTGATTATTATTTTTAAGTGTTTCCTACAAAACAAATAATTGTGCTTTACGCAAATTTATACTTAAATAATAGCAGAAACCTAATATAGAAGTTTAAAGAGAAATAGTTCAATGGCAAATAAAAAGCAAAAACGTTCTTTAAAATATCAAGTGTGGTCTACTATTCGTGTATTACTATTAGGAGCCCTTTTTTACCTGGGAGTAACTCTGATCTTTTTTGGTTCCGGGTTCGGTAACTCCTATGTCGTTCAACAAAATGCGCAAAAAGCAAATACCACTTTAACACAAAAGAAAGCAGATAGAAATAAAAAACGCAAAACAAATTACGATGCCAGCAAAACTAAGTCAGTTAGTGCAGCCGAAGTTCTCAGAGCTAAGCAAGCTAGGGCCTATGCCATTGGCCGAATTGCTATTCCCAGTGTCAATATTCATAATCCCCTTTTTGCCGGCTACGGAGACCAGAATCAGAATCTAGAATACGGTGTGGTAACTTGCCTGCCCGACCGTGTCATGGGTGGTGCTAATAATTACGTACTTGCAGGACACTACATGGGATCTTATGGTCCCGCCGTTTTAGATAATTTAGCTCGTAGTGAATTAACTGCTAAGCCAAAGTATAGCTAAAAGAGCATAATATAAAGACAATAAACAGCACAAGTCAATTAATAAGACTGTTCAAGTCCACGCAAATACTAAACCAAGATTTTATCAAAATATGACTTTCATCAGAACAGTAATTATTATTTTTAACGTTGCTTTTGTCCTTGCTATATGCTGGCGACTAAGCTACATATATCTTTTAAAACAAAATTATTATAGTAGTATTTTTTGTATATATAATAATAGTTCATTTCTATAAAAAAGGTTTTCTGGGTATACATACATATTCAAATTAGATATAATGAATTTTAGTTGATATAAGACATTATCTAGAAAATAATTATTAATTGGATATTTAAATTTCGACTAAGCTTATAAATTTTAAAGAAATCAATTTATTAATATATAACTGATGAAAAGTATAGTTACTTTATTACCTTTGTTTAAAGCACAATACCTATCCATATGGAATAAAATTAATACCATTACGCTAATGGTAAGATAATTATATAATATATTATGTGGACACATTGTAAACTAAATATTAATCTAGTATATATTAATTATTATAAAAGGAGTATGTATAATAATGTATGAGAAGAATAATTCAAATCGAAACAAAATAATATATTTTAGTGTAGCAGCAGCGGTTCTTAGCTTATTAGCTACTAATCCTAAAACAGTTAAAGCAGACAGTTCTATACCCATTTCCATACAGACTAAAGACGATAAAGCTACTAAATCTGACTCTGCAACAAAAAAGCTGGAAAAAGTTGATGCTCAAAAAGATGTACAAACTAGAGATTCAAAATTAAATACTTCAGCTAGTTCTCAAAAAGAAGTGCAGCCGATAGATTCCAACTCTGACACTCAAACATTTAAATGGGGAGAGCTAGATGTTACATACAAAGACAAAATAATTACTGTCCCAGGAGCTAACTCAGTAGATCAAGTAGTACACCTAGGTTCTATAGCAGATATTGATGGTATTAATAAAGATGATATTCAAGAAGTCAAATTTACTGATCACCTGAAAATTGACTCAGGTTACAATATGTTTAAGGGCTTAACTAATTTAACTAAGATCACTGGTTTGGAAAACCTTGACACATCTGCTGTTAAAGATATGAGATACATGTTTGCGAATTGCGGTAAATTAACTAATCTGGATTTATCAAGCTTTGATACTGCTAATACTAGCTGGGGAGTAGAAGGCATGTTTCAAGATTGTAAAAATTTGCAGAGCATTAAACTTTCCCCTAAATTCACAATAGCTAATGCAAACAGTATGAAATTCATGTTCGATGGTTGCTCCAGCTTAACTGCTTTAGATCTAAGCAAGTTTGACACTAGTAACGTTACTAATATGACTAGTACTTTTAGGGATTGCTCCAGCTTAACCAAGTTAGACTTATCATCGTTTGACACTTCTAAAGTGAACGATATGATGGGAATGTTTAATGGTTGTAGTAATTTAAAAGAACTTGATCTCAGTAGTTTCGTCATAAATCCCGCTATTGACAAGGGTTATATGTTACAGGGACTTGCTAAATTAAACACCCTTAAACTAGGTAAAAGTACCTATATTAATGAGTCATATCTTGATACTCCAGGAACATGGGTTAATGTTGGCAATGGCACTGAAGACGCACCACAAGCAAACCAGAAATTATCTTCTAATGATTTAGCGTCCCAAGGAATTGGTGATACATATATCCGTCCGGGTGCAGCTATTAAGGCTTTTTATTTAGATACTGACGGCAAATCTATTGCGGATGAAACAACTTTAAATGGCAAAATCGGTAACAGCTATAAACTGACACCTAAAATAATTCCAGGATACGTTATCAAGGAAATTCCCGCTAACGCCACTGGCTTTTTCACTGATCAATCGCAAAGTGTCAAGTTTATTTATTCCGCTGTTCCCGTATCCGTCTCTTCTACTCCAGCCGTTTCAACCCCAGTCAAAGCCGCAAATATAATTGTTCATTATAAAGATGAAAGCGGCAATAAACTGGCACCTGATATGGTATTACAAGGCAATGTCGGCGATGGCTACATTACCTCTCCTGTAGAAATTGCAGGCTATACGCTAAAGACCAGGCCTGATAATGCTACTGGCTTTTACAGTGACCAAACTCAAGACATTACTTATATTTACACTAAAAATGATATTGGTTTAAATCCTATTATAAGAACGGTTTTCCATAATTCATATGTTTATGATGAAAATGGTACCCGTAAAACGAGAGAGTACTTTGCTGGCGAAACGGTCAAAACATATGGCACTAAGCTTATTCAAGGCAAAAAATACTATAATTTGGGCAATAATGACTTTGTCAAAGCAGTTAATATAACTGGTGTTAACCGTAAATTAAAGCACAACGCTTATATTTACACTAAGAAGAATAAGAAAGTTAAGCGCCTTGGACGTAAAGTTCTGAAAAAGAATAAGAAAGTTAGAACTTATGGTGGTGCAGTCAAGATGCACAACAAGCGGTACTACATCATTGGCAAGAACCAATTTGTTAAGAAAGCTAACTTTAGATAACAAAAAATACTTTTCATAAATAAATAAACCCAATTAGTAGTTATCGCTGCTAATCGGGTTTATTTTTGCTGGGGATAATAACTCTTAGTGAGTAAGCAAAACTATTTGATTCTTTTTCTTTGCCTTGTTTTCTGTCAATCCGATCCTGACTAGCAGATTGTGGAAATTGGTATAGCAAAAAGCTGTGTGCTATGCCTTTGTTGACTACCTGCTTTTGCGTCAGATTGTCTTGGTATAGTTGCTTTTTATCTTGCATAAAAATTAACGAACCGTTTTAATAAGAGAAGAAAATTTTTTTAAAAAAAGGAGTAAAAATGGGACTTAACAAACCACTTTTATTTGCGCTTAGCGATACTAAGCCTGGACCAAAAAACTTAATTACAGATGTTGCCGGAGTGACAGTTGGCCAAAAGACGGTTGTCACTGATAGACTCAGAACCGGTGTCACTGTAATCAACCCTTGCCCAGATAATATTTTTCGGGAAAAAATGCCGGCCGCTGCACATGTAATTAACGGCTTTGGCAAAAGTACAGGACTTGTTCAAGTTAACGAACTGGGCACAATTGAAACACCCCTGGTTTTGACCAATACACTCAGTGTCGGTACCGCCTCAATGGCTTTAGTCAAAAGGATGCTGGCTGAAAATCCTGAAATTGGCCTTTCAACTGGTAGTGTCAATCCGATCATTATGGAATGCAATGACAGCTCGATTAATCATATTCGCGATTTAGGTGTCACCGAAGACGATGTGAATGATGCTTTTGCCGCTGCCGCAACTGATTTCGCTGAAGGCGGCGTTGGTGGCGGTACAGGTATGCGCTGCTATGAACTTAAGGGTGGCATTGGCTCTGCTTCAAGGCAAGTCGAGATTGACGGTAAGACCTTTACAATGGGCGCGCTAGTCATGTCCAATTTTGGTCTTAGTACCGATCTCAATATTTACGGTCATGCTATTGGTAAAAAATTTGTTGATAACAAGGACAGTAAGGAAAAAGGCAGCATTATCACAATAATTGCTACCGATATTCCGTTTAACTCGAGGCAATTAAAACGCATTGCCAAGCGTTCTGGTATTGGCATTACACGCACTGGCTCATTTAGTGGTAATGGCAGCGGTGAGGTTACCCTGGCCTTTTCTACTGCTAACCGCGTAAGTCATTTTCCTGACCAGGAATTAAGCACAATTCAGGCAATTACTGATGACAAAATTGACCGCTACTTTAGGATTACAGTTGATATAGTTAACGAAGCCATTCTCAGTTCTTTGGCTCATGCACAAACTACGCCAGATCGTGACGGCAAGCCCATGTTATGCTTAAAAGATGCTTTATTGCAGCTGGGCAATGACGAAGAAGCACTGCAATTACGCTCAGATTTAGGACTTTAATCAGATACCGGTAACATTAATTCTCATTATTCTGCAGTGTTATAATTAACTGATAATGTTAGCGATTGCAAAGGAGAATTAATATGACACCTTGGTGGAAAAATGCAGTAATTTATCAAATTTATCCCAAGTCCTTCCAAGATAGCAATGGTGATGGTATCGGAGACCTACCCGGCATTATTAGTCACTTGGATTATTTGCAAAAATTGGGGATCGATGCAATTTGGCTTTCGCCAATTTACAAATCTCCTGGCGTGGATAATGGTTATGATATTGCTGATTATGAAGCAATTGATCCGCAATATGGCACTATGCAAGACATGGATAAGTTGATTAGTGAGGCTAAAAAACGCGGCATTCGGATCATCATGGATTTAGTTGTTAATCATACCTCTGATCAACATCAATGGTTTATTGAGGCACGCAAAAGTAAAGATAATCCTTACCGCGATTTTTACATCTGGCGTGATCCTGTTGCCGGTCATGAACCTAATGATTTAAAATCTGACTTTTCAGGTTCTGCTTGGCAATTCGATGATCAAACGGGCCAGTATTACTTGCACTTTTTTGCCCCGCAACAACCAGATTTGAATTGGCAAAATCCGCAATTACGGCACAAAATATACGACATGATGAACTTCTGGCTTGATAAAGGCATTGGCGGCTTCCGAATGGACGTAATTGAACTGATTGGCAAAGAGCCTGATCGCAAAATTCGCGAAAATGGTCCACAACTTCATCATTATCTTCAGGAAATGAACCAAGCTGTTTTGGCTAACCGTGATGTAGTCACTGTTGGTGAGACCTGGAGTGCCGACCTTGACAGCGCCCGCAAATATTCAGATCCCGCTCGGCATGAGCTCTCTATGATTTTTCAGTTTGAAGATCAAAATATTGATAAACAACCGGGAAAGCTAAAGTGGGATCTCAAGCCGTTTAAGGCCAGTGATCTTAAAGAAGTTTTAGTTAAATGGCAGACGCAAATAGATTATAACCACGGTTGGAACAGTTTGTTTTGGGAAAACCATGACATTCCCCGTGTCATTTCACGTTGGGGTGATGATGGTAAGTACCGCGTACAGTCTGCCAAAATGTTTGCCATTGCCTTACATTTAATGCGTGGTACTCCGTATATTTATAATGGTGAAGAAATTGGGATGACTAACTGCCCAGTCAAGGATATTTCAGAAATTGAAGACCTCGAAAGTATCAATATGTATAATGAGCGAATCAAGCAAGGTTATACCAAAGAAGAACTGATCAGGTCAATCAATGCTAAAGGACGTGACAATGCGCGCAGACCGATGCAATGGTCAACGGCTAAAGCTGCTGGCTTTACTACTGGTAAGCCTTGGCTAGCGCTTAATCCTAATTATCAGGATATTAATGTTCAAGCTGCTTTGGCGGACCCACAATCAATTTTTTATACCTATCAAAAACTCATTAAATTACGTCATGAAAACGAAATTATCACTAATGGCAGCTTCACACCTGTTCCTGCGAGTCCTAACGTCTTGGCTTATTACCGTGAACTCGCTGGTAAGCGCTGGTTAGTTGTTGCCAATTTGACAGGCAGCATTGAACAGTTTTCTGCACCAGATAAAATTAACCAGGTTTTAATTAGTAACTATAATGCACCGCAATCACTTAATAACATTAACTTAAGGCCATATGAAGCCTTCGCTGTGGTCGTAAAATAAGAACCATCCGTATTTACGTGAAAAATACCCCCAAATTTGTTCTAAATTTAGGGGTATTATTGTGGCTGAATCATCAAAACAAGATTTAGTAATTAAAGGGGTGGTTCGATGTCAGGAAGATTAATTTTCGAAAAACAATTGATAGCAACTTTTTTAATTTTTACTCAAGCATATTTTTTAACTTCTGTTCGGTATAACTCTGCCGTTTGGGCATCAAAGGCACACATAATAACTTTCATTTGATAGTCAGAATGCTCCGTAAGCCAATTTTGCACGGCAGTAAAAGCAATATGGGCAGCTGGTGCAGCCGGAAAACCGTAAGCTCCTGTAGAAATTGCCGGAAAAGCAATACTATGCAGATTATGATCTCTAGCTAAAGCTAACGAGTTTATATAACAGTCTTTTAATAACTCATTATCTTGTTTAGAACCTGAATAAATTGGCCCCACGGTATGAATGACAAACTTAGCAGGTAACTTGTATCCTTTGGTAATCTTAGCCTGACCTGTTTCACAGCCATGAAGCTGTCTGCACTCGGCCAGCAGCTGCCGTCCAGCTGCCCGGTGTATTGCCCCATCAACACCCAGGCCACCTAACAATGTCTTATTGGCAGCATTAACAATTGCATCTACCGTTAATTTAGTTATGTCCCCTTGAATAATTTTGATATTTTCCATAAACTTGGCCTCTTTTTTATTTCATTTTAAGCCCAAATTATTTTTTTGCCAAAACAAAAAATGCGACTCATGTGAGTCGCATTTTTCGTCTATCATTTTTGGTCTATATAAATCAGTAAAAGCCTTAAATATATTATAGCATTATCAAGAAATATCCACACCGCCTGTTATTCTGTTAAGAAAGCTAGTTCCATTCTGTGGCATTTCTACTCCAAAGAATTCAGCCCCAGTTGCACCAACATCAGAAAGAGATTCTCTTTCACCAACATATTTATAATGAACATTCTCTTTATATATTAATAAAGGAACCTTTTCCCTAGTATGTTGTGCATGACCGATAGTAGGATCATCACCATGATCTGCCATGACAATTAAAATATCATCTCCGGTAAAATACTGCTCCACTTCTGGCAATCTTCTATTTACAATTTCCAAAATATTTGCATAATGATCTGTATCTTCAGAGTGACCAGCTAAGTCAGTTTCCTGAATATTCATGAAAATTAATCCATTACTTATTTCTTTTGCCTGATCCATAAATCTATCAAATAAATAGTTACTATCTACACCAGGAAATCTTCTATTAGTGTCACCTCTTACTATATCAGAAGCTTTACCAATTAAGGCTACATCAATTCCATTGCGAATCAAAATACTAGCTAGCTGGACCTTGGGATTAATACCGTAACCTAAATGAACAACATGGTAATTTTTCTTATATACACCTGATTCCGGTGCAGAAATACCAACATACTTTTCTTTTTTAATGTGCCGAGCATCAAGAATATTATCAATGGTCACATCACTACCACCAAAAGCAATTACTCTGGATACTTTGACTACTTTTCTAACAGATTCTCCTAATTTTGTAATTTCTGCAAATGACATTTTATCTAAAGTAGCCGTAACATTATATACTTGTCCTGGATCTGCTTCTAAATTATCAGCAACAGTTGCACAGTTATTAACAACTAAAATTTCTAATCCTGGATCTCCGTATCTTTTTACAGCAAAGCCGTCTTCTTTTACCTGCTTTTCAACCTGATCAATTACTTCATTAAAGGGTTGAAGTAAAGGCATTGGTGGATTAGTTCCCATTATTTCTTGGTGTCCTAAATAAGAATCAGCTCCGTGATGTTTAAGAAGAGCTGTACCCCAGTTCGCGTCTGGCGAAAAAATATGTCTGCCTCGTTCAACACCAATTGCATTAATTAAACCTAATCTTTCAAGATTGGGAATGTCAATATTCGGCTCAGCTTTAATGATATTTAAAGCTGTATTTGAACCAACATCATTAGGCCGGACTTGAGGTACATCGTCCATTGCACCAACACCAAAGCCGTCTAAAACTATTACACCAAATTTACTCATTACATTATCTCCTCAGGCATATGCTTGCCCTGACTATCATATAAACCTAATAATTTTGGCTTGCCTGATTGCAAACCATCTACAATCGCTACAACACTTCTTGTAACAAAAATTTGCGTCCTAAAATCAGTAATAACTGTTGCACCCTCTGTATAAGAATCTTCAAGCTCGAGGTAATAGTCAATGCTTTCACTATCAAAAGGCAAAATTTTACTTTCATATTTCTGATTATCAGCAAATACTAATGCATTATGTGCATGTCCTCTTCTATAATATCCTCCGCCATAAAAATAGCTGTGGCCCTTAAAACTATGCGAAATCTCACTAACATAGCAGTATGCCGGAATTTCCGGTTGCCTTGAATTTGCATGAAGTGGCGTAGTACCTGATAAGCCATGACCGGGCTCCCCTTCGTTTCCTCCCAATTTTTTAATTAATGGAATTGAATTGCAACATGTAGCAGAAGGTAAACTCACAACCTGTAAAGGATAATTATTTTCCCGAAATATTTTTCTGACTTTTTCTATAGTTTTAATATTAGTAGTAGGTTCAATTTTATTAGTAGTGTCATTAAATAAAAGGGCGGGAAAACAGGTTATACCAACCAACTCAACATTTGAAAAGTTTACGATTTTAGTGAAATTAGACTCAAACTCGCTGATAGTTAACCCTCCCACTTGTCCCGGATAGAGTTCATCACTATTTCCTATAACTTTAACGATGATTTTTTGAGTTATTTTTAATTCTTTAGCTATCTGATTGATATATACTAAATTGTTCATCGAATAAACCGTTACGTATTTGGTTCCATAAGCTAAGACTTTTTTGACCAAGCTTCTCGGCATTTGCACCAAATTCCCCACATTACCAAGGCGCAGTCCATAATGCATAAAGGTTTCTGCTTCCCTAAAATCAACAACTACTGCAAGTGGTATTCCGGCTTCTTCAATCGTTTTAGCTATAACTGGATTACGACCAAATTGCTTTGTCATATAAAGCAATTCAACCTTATTTTCTTGAGCTACCTTAACCATTTTTTTGGTATTATTCTTAATTGCTTCCAAATCAACGACATAAGTGTCTGGTAAAATCCGACCACTTTGATGAAGTTGAACTGCATAATCAATTAGACAAGGATTATATTTTTTTAGTGAAGGTAAAAACATTATTTCACCTCCCTTATACATTTTTGTAAAATGTTAATAATAGTATCTGCACCTGCTCTATATGGATTTATTCGAATAGTATTGTCCAATAATTCAGGATCATATGCTTTAAATGTTCCTGAAACTCTGTATATCATAGGAACAATTTCATATTTAGATTCTGCACCAACTGGATTAGGTGCCCCACCAAATTTAGCTACATTTTTTAAAATTTCTTTTGCTATCGGATGAGCAAATTCCACCAGTAAAACTTTTGATTGTGCATTTGCAACGTAAGCTTTTTTGATCCCTGGAACCTCGTTGTTATTAAGTCTCTCTTTTAACTCATTAATAACTCGAGCCTGATTAGCTAATGCAACAGGTGCATATACCATGCCCCTTAAAACATCCAAAGCTTCATGCCCCTGAACTTGCGAACCACCCGAATAATTTTCTTCTCGTAGTTTATCCAAATATATTTTTTTACCGACTATACATCCTATCCCTTCAGGACCCAATAGCTTAAATGTGGAAAAACAACTTAAATCTGCACCTAGTTCAGTTCCAATTTTATGCACTTTCATAACAGCGTAATTATCATCTGTAATGATAGGAATATTGCGGTTATAGCGTGTCCTTAAGACTTTTAAAACGTGACCCATATCATAAGAATCATCAGGCTTTTGTCTAGTATATTGAACTAATATGCCCGCAATATTTTCCGGTAATTTAACAGTATCAATTTCATTGAAATCAACTTCTTTTGTTTTTACACCCATCATAGTTAGAGAAACTTGGGTAGTGGGATAAATTGGAGCTTCATGAACTAACAAAGTTTGTCCCGCATTTAAAGCAGAATGTAGTGCGTTTCTAATAGCGCCAGTACCTGAACCTCTTACCAGCATGGCGGCTTCAGTATTAAAAAACTTAGCGATTACTTCCTCTGCCTTTTTTGTAAACTTGGGTTCATTTAATCCTGGAATAACTCCCAAGTCTCCTCTGGTAATAATCTCATTACCCGCAAAAACATTAGTAATTGCATCTACTAATTGCCACTGCTTTTTTAAAGCTTCATCCGGTGTAATACTTTCTAGCGGATATATTGTAAAATCAGTCATTCCAATCACCACCAAAAATTCTTTGAGGGTTTTCTACCAGCATTTTATTAATAAACTCCTCAGTTACACCGCCAGCTTTTAGCTCAGGAATGAAACTATCCAATAAATAAGCATAACCAATGCCACCATTTGCCTTTAAATGAGATTTTCTGGTTATGTCCATCGACATAACAATTTGATCTGTAAAGCCTGCATCTTGGGCTGCTTTAATTATTTCGACCCTTTTAGCATCAGACATATAATTATTTTTGCCTATAGTATCTATTTCTACGTTGATTCCCGTTTTTAACATTTCTAAAACATAATTAGGATTACCTGTTAGATCAACATGGCCAATAATGATTTTCCTTAAATTGGCATGCTTTTTTTGAAAAAATTTAACTTGCTCATGTCCTAAAGTGCCTGTTGAAGTATGTGTCATAATTGGAGTATGAGTTTCTTTACTAGCAATAACTGCTGCATTAAATACTTTTTCCTCCTGTTCAGTCCATCTATTTTTACTTGTAGCAATTTCTCCTATAACTCCAGCTGTAATATCTGTATTTTTAATTCCTACTGTAATATCTTTGATCATCATTTCGGCTAATTGTGTGACTGATAGCTGATATACTTCTATTGGTAAAAAGGCAGATTGATACCAGCCTGTAGCTTGGACAATATTAATTCCTGTTTCTGCAGCTACTTTTTGTGCATAAGCTACATTCCTTCCAATACCTCTACAAGTTGCTTCGACAATGTTTCTTACCCCTTTGCTATAAAGCTCTTTTAGTTCATGTATTACAAGCTGCTGAGAATCAAGTAATGCATCCTCATCTTCAATCACTTCAGAACGATCTATAGGAATATGTTCATGGGCATAAGTAATACCTGGTTTTAAAACTGTCATATAATCTCCTTAGAATAAATGCACTATTCTTAAAATATTTAATAAAAGTCCTAAAGCTATGGTGGCAATTGGTCCTACAGCCATATCAACTAAAGGCTTCTTCATTTTTTTATTTAGGAGCCAGGTACCTATAACCCAGAAGAATCCAAAAGTTGGTGCCATCTTATTACATGCAATGGCCGCCCCAATTAATAAAGAAATTGAAATAGTTTCCATCAGAGAGTTACGAATATGGTCACCCATATCGCGTAAGCCTGGAAATTTATCCATTCCCTTAGCAGTAGCACCTAAGGCTTGGACTTCAATCCACATCCAGACAGCACCAGCAATAAAGGCTACGAGTGGTTGTCCTTTTAATAACAAGCCGATTGCAAAAATTAAGGTTGTTCCAGCCATGCCATAAACACCAGTAACAATAGCAGTTGAAAATACTAATGGAGTAAATCCGATAGCTCTGGCAAAAGAAGTCAATACTGCTTCATGAACTTGTCCTTTGTTTAATAATTGTAGTGACAGAACATCTATTGTTAGGATCAACTCACTGGAGGCAGCTGTAATCAGTCCTCCCATTAATGAAAGCCAAATCCAATTTTTCTTAATTCTTCCGATACGTTCTGAAAAGATATTAACCAAATTTTCGTTTGAATTATTAGTTCCTTTTACTTTGGCTGCATAGTAAACCATACAAATCATGGCTACTAACAATGCCATACCAGTTGCATTCAAGGTGATAGTAATACCATTACCCAGATTAAAGGTACCAAACTTACTGCTTAAAACATAGGTTACAAAAGTCCAAAGAAAAGTAACACCACCCTTTTTTACGTTATGTTGTTCTGAAACGGCAATCGCTGGAAATGCACAAAATGCAAGCAATATTGGACTACCTAAAAGAGAAAGTGCTCCGAAAAAGTTAAATGGCAACATTTTGAATAATCTAACTATCCAAGATAATCCCAGTAACAATCCTGCGCCATAAACTGCACCGATAGCAAAAGCAATGGCAGCGCCCCATTTATTATTAGGTGTCCAAGTTCCAAAAATATCACAAGCAAGCAAAATACTATGTGCAAGCAAAATTGTTGAACCAATTGAAATTGGAATACCAAATCCAATAATTAACCCAAAACTAACTCCAAAAGATGTTAGCGCTAATTCACGCCTATTAATTTTATTGTCAAAATATTCAGGATAAATTGGTCTTAATCCATCATTGAAAACAGCAATTCCTTTATTCGCCACAACTGAACCAACGCCCCCAACGAGGGCTATTAGAACATAATTTATAATTGTAGTCATTGACATTTTTTCTCCTCCTTATATTCAATATTCTATAAATTGAATATTGATATTAAAAACCATTATAAAGGTAATGCTCTAACAATTTCCGGTAGCACAGTATCCTTAGCATTAAATGTAAAACCGAAAGCAATTTTGCCGTTTTCTATTCCTTGTTTAATTTCATCAGGTTTTAGAACCCTAGTTGGTGTAGCAACTGTTAGAGTTTTTTCGGAACCAAGTAAGGCTGTGGCCATTGCCAGTGCTCCGCCAGCCCCTGTCGCACAAGCACCAATGTAAAAATCAGCTTGATGATTTTGAATTGCCATTGCAGCATCCAAGTCACTTTTCACGGTAATTTCTACATTCATACCGCTCGTCAACTTTTGTAAATCTTTCTTGATATCATCCTTGCCCATTTGACCACCGATTACAATTTTAGTCATATTAATGTCCCCCCTTCGACAGAACATTTACTATATGCATAATAATATACTGATCTTCATCTTTACTAAGGATAATGGGTGATTTTGCTTTCTTTTCTAGCCAATATTGCTTTGCTCGTTGAAATACAGGTTTATTTTCTATTTGTTGCCAAAGATCTGCCGGCATGACATCAATCATCTCGTTATTTCTTTGTCTTGAGATGGTCATTGCCACATGAATTAACAACATCTCTTCTTTATTTCCATCATCATATTTACTCAAATCATTATCAATTTCATTAAGAAATTCAACGTCTAAATCATTGATTTTACCTGCCTGCAATAGCATATTCAGCTTATTTTTTGTCTGTTTTTGCATTAAAAATGACCACATCCTTAATATTCCGGAAGAAGTTCCCCAGAAATCACTTTTTTCTGTGTGCTTAGCAATTTATCTACATCTATCGTTTTCTCTAAAATACTTTTTGTAAAAATATCCGTTTTTTTACCAACAAATACAGCTTGAGAAGAGCGAACAGTCAAGTTATTATCTATTTCACTATAAGCCAGTGGATAGTTATGTTCGACAACTTCATCTTCGTTCCAAATAGCAAAGTCGATTAGTCCTTCTTCTATACTCTTGCTCACTTGGTTATATGGCATTTGAATTAACTGTACATCTTGGCCCTTAGTCACATATTTAGTCAGTAAAGTATAATCAATGGACTGTGTATCTACCCCAATTTTGGCACCACTTTTTATTTGTGCATCTTCACCTTTTCTGAAAACTAAAACGTGCTTTGTAACATAAGTTTGTTCAGGCAGTACTAAAAATTCCGCTAAGTTGTCATTTTTTTTAATTAAATAATCAGCAGTTAATCCTGAAGTTATAATGAAATTGCTACGATCTTCCTGTAATCCCGAAAGTCTCTTTTCACTACCATTCATATACGAAAGACTAACCTGAATCTCATTGTTGAAAAATGCCTTGTAAATTCCAGTTGCGAGTCCTTCATATTTTTTAGTATACGGCAACGGCAATGAACCAACTAGCGTACGATTTCCTAAATAAGAAAGTAGCTTTTGGTGATTAACGTTTTCAACAAATGTACCTAAATGACCTCTTGATCTCGTACTAATTGCACCATCCTCCTTTAAGATACTAATTGCTGCCTGCATTGTACCCTGAGATATA
This sequence comes from Lactobacillus sp. ESL0259, assembly GCF_003693045.1. NCBI lineage: Bacteria > Bacillati > Bacillota > Bacilli > Lactobacillales > Lactobacillaceae > Lactobacillus > Lactobacillus sp. ESL0259. The sequence goes on from NZ_REHP01000011.1 coordinate 48,045, forward strand.
TTTGATTCTTTACAAAATTCCTCTACTGTTGGTACACGATTGTCAGGTTCCAAAAGTAAATACTTTTTTGCTAAAAATGTTAGCGCTAATCCTCTCATTTTATACTGTGCAGTTTGCAATTTAAAATCCCCTTTTTATAGAATATTCAAAATACCGTATATTGAATACGGTTTCAGTATTACTCAAATTATGATTTTTGTCAATAAAATATTTATAAAAAAATACATTGGGCAATAAACTCAATGTATTTTTGTTAGCTAGGATAATTAATTTTTATAAACTAATTTTCAAATACTATCATGGCTTGCTGATGACTTCAATTCATAAAATAGTATTATTACCGCCATGAGTACAAATGAAATTGAACAAATTATAAAGGATTTAGTTGCACTTGTATTTCCAATCAGTTTCCCCAAAGCTGCCATCACATATGGTGCTATAAAGCAGCCTAAGTTGCATCCTACCATGGCTACTGATACGCTCATATTTTCTGATCCTGTTGGTGCTTTAGCCATTGCTTGCCCGAAACTATAGGGTAAAAACAGAGACCATGCTAATCCTACAACTACCATTAATATTGACAATTCTGTCATATTAATCACTTTAGAAATTAAAAAATAACAAATAGCCAGAATCGAAAAAACTATTTCCTCAAGTTAACCATGAAATTCATACTGATGGGGGAATGATTCACAATCAATATCTAATGCAGTATTTAAGTAACATTGCTCAAAGAAACGTTAAAACTGCCGCAATTTCAGAACTCAGTGCTTTCGGCAGTGCCAATAATGCAGTTCATTATTCTAAAGAAATAAATTATTCAACTGTCTATATTTCAAAAATGGATCCGCGTGACTCTAATTTTTATATTCAAGAATGGCATAATTGGATTAACAAACTTTCATAATCTTTTATTACAAATTGAATGTTAACGACCACTTAATGATTTCAAAAAATATTACCCAAACAAAAAATGCGACCCATGTGAGCCGCATTTTTCTTACTAAGTCCTATCCCTTTTCTGCACCAGCAGTAATACCGTTAACGTAAAACTTCTGCATGAAGACGAATAAGATCGTGATTGGAATAGCGATAATCACACAACCAGCAACAAACTCCGCAAAGTACGCGGTAGCATTGCCTTTAGTGTTGTGCACCATGTTATAAAGTCCGTACGCAATTGTGTATGTTTTAGGATTGCCAGAGGTTGACAAAATAATTCCCGAGAAAATAAAGTCAGTCCACGGACCAATAAAGGCTGTTAAAGCAGTGTAAACTATCATAGGCTTAGCTAATGGCAAATCAACGTGCATGAAGATTTGCCATTTAGTGGCCCCGTCAATTTCAGCTGCTTCATCAATTGAAAATGGTACCGTGTCAAAGAAGCCTTTGGCAACGTAGAATCCCAGTCCGGCGCCACCGACATATACCAGTAGCAGGCCGCCCAGGTTTAACATGTTTAAGCCCTTTAAAATGTAATAAAGAGCGATCATTGACATGAATCCAGGAAACATGCCCAAGACCAGTGCAATCTGCATGAACGGCTTTCTAAACGAAAAGCGTAGCCGTGACAAAACATAAGCAACCGAAATCGTTAAAAAAGTAGAAATGATCATTGATAGTATAGAAACAATCAATGTGTTAATAATCCAGCTGACTAGTGGGTACTGCGAATTAGTAAAAATACCAATGTAGTTGTCAAAAGTAAATTTGTCAGGCCAAAAAGTTGAAACAAATCCCGTATCATTATAGGAAAAACTGGCTAATATTATCCAGATAATTGGTAAAATCCAAACTACGGCCAGGATAATCAATAATAGATAACGAAAAATAAGTGAAAGGCGTTTTTGATTTTGATATGATTTCATTTTTAGCCCTCCTTAAAAGCATTGGTATGGCGGTATGCAATTAATGAAAATACCGCACTAATAATAAAGATGAGGATACCCAAGACCGCTGACGCATTGTAGCGCTGCTCCTGACCAAAGGTTAAGTTGTACAGCCACGTTACCAGCAGGTCGGTAGAACCCGCACCATTATACTTGTTATTCATTGGTGCTCCGCCAGTTAACAGGAAGATCACGTTAAAGTTATTAATATTACCAATAAACTGTTGAATAAGAGATGGTGCCATCACAAATAATATTTGTGGAAAAGTAATTGATTTGAATACTTGTAATGCATTAGCACCATCAATTTTTGCGGCTTCAATTTGATCCGTTGGCAAATTTTGAATAATCGCAGTCGAAACCAGCATTGAAACCGGGATACCGATCCACATATTAACAATAATAACCGTTATTCGTGCTACCAAAGGTGACGCTTGACTGTCAATAAAATGTAACGGATGAGAAATCCAGCCAATATTCATTAAGATATTGTTGAGTGCGCCCTGATAATCTAAGAACTGAGCCATCATTAACAAAGAAACAAACTGAGGTACAGCCCAGACAATCACAAAGATTGTCCGCCAGAAGCCTTTATGTTTTATTCCTTTAGATTCAATCAGCAAGGCAAGCAAAACTCCAAAAAAGAATGTAGTTGCCGTAGCAGCTACTGCCCAGACAAGAGTCCAGCCCAAAACTGGGAAGAACGTGCCTGAAAGGTCACCACTAAGGACATTGCCGAAAGCTTGAAATCCTGTCCAAGAAAAGGCAATTGGGTGTTGCCGGTTATAGTTGGTAAATGCCATTGAAATCATAAAGATTGTTGGCAAAATGGTAAAACAGAGAATACCGATGATTGGAAAAGTCATCAGAGTATCATGCAAACGAGAATCAAACAAGTTTGCCAGTTCTTCTTTATTGGTTAAAATGTGTTTGCCATCCCGCTGGAGCACATAATTTTTTCTGGTAGAGCGCAGATTGACAATGTATAAGTAAACCATTGCAATACAAACAATAATTGCCAGTAAGCCAAACAAAAGAATCAAAACTGAATTTGAAGGTTGCTTGGTAATATAAACGCCTTGTGCGCTATCATAAACAACCTTTTTACTTTTAATTGGTCCCAAACTTGACAACATACTAATTGCGGATATGCCACTAAAAACAAACCAAGCAATAAAGGCCACTTCTGCCAGCAATAATGCTAGGCCTTTTACCCATTGCTTATTTGCCAAAGCATTGGAACCCATAAAAAAGAATGATAATTTAGTAGCAATATTGCCTTTAGACCATACTTCCTTAAAGGTTGCCTCAGGTGCCGCATGTTTTTTCTTTCTAAACATAATTCTTCCTCTTCTTGAACAAAAAGGTTGGGCACTACTTGTCCAACCTTTAAGTATTTTAATTAACTATTTCTTTGATGAGTGCTTAGCTAATTTATCAAGTTGTGCTTTATATTGATCAGGTTTAACTTTACCATCATATGCACCATTGATTAGAGGAGGAACATCGTTCCAGAAGACAGACATTTGTGGTAATTTCGGCATTAAGACTGAATTGCCAGGTTTAGACATTTCAATAACCGCATCAGCAACTGGATCATTCTTAATTACTGGGTCATTAACTGCTTCCTTAAGAACAGGGATTTGACCAGCTTCTTTGTGCGCAATTAATTGTGACTTTTTATCTGTAATAAATGCTGCTAATTGTGATGCAGCCTTAGGGTTCTTAGTATGAGCATTAACAGCGAACCCTTCGATTCCCAAAAAGGCCTGCATTTGCACGTTCTTGCCACCAACATTAATCATTGGGTACTTAGCAACAGCAAAGTTCTTACCTAAAATTTTCTTAATATTAGCTGCGTTCCAAGGACCATCCAAGATGGCTTGAGCGTTGCCCTTCTTCAATTGGTTCAAAGCATTAGAGGTCTGCATTACGCCCTTATTATTCTTTTGCTCTGCAAACCACTTCAATGCGTTAACACCTTTAGCAGAATTAAAGGTTGAGCCCTTCAAATCTTCACCACTGTCACCATAAAGCTTTGTACCAGCAGAGAAGAATACCGGCCACATAACATAAGCGTTAGTAAAGTCTGTTGCCACAACTCCCTTTGAAGTTAAAGTCTTCCAGTCTTTTACATCGCTTGCTGATAATTTAGACTTGTTGTAATAAATTGTTTGCGCTTGTTGTGCATATGGATAAGCATAGATCTTGCCTTTCCAAGTTACACCTTTAGCTGCAACGTCAATGTAATTAGACTTGATATTGTTACTATCTTTTGGTGACAGCGGGTTAATATAACCAGAATCTGCCAGTTGGCCTAATTGATCATTTGGTGCTTCAAAAACATCGGCTGCTTTTGAAGGGTCCTTACCCACATCAGTTTTAGCATTAGCTGATCCGGTTGGACTTTGCGTAACGCGCACTGAAATATTCTTATGTGATTTAGTAAAATCACTGGCAATTTTCTTGTAGTATGATACCTGGTTAGTATCAACCCATAAATTCAGCTTGGTATTTTGATTACTGCTGCTGCTTGATGAAGAGTCTGACTTACCATTAGAACATGCTGCAAGTGACATTGCAGCTAAAACTGCTGTACTTCCTAAAGCTACTTTCTTCCAAATATTCATGTTATTTACCTCCTAATATAAAACAACATGTTTTTATATCAATGACAACTAAAGTCACTGATTTTATTCCCTAATTAACTACCGCCAAGGTTGTATCCTTGTCGAAAAAGTGTGCTTTGTTTAAATCAAAGCCCATCTTGACCTTTTGCCCTGGTTGATAAACATCTCGGGCATTGATGTTAGCTACAAACTCAGTTTCATCCACTCTTTGGTAAAGCTGAATAGTAGCTCCCAAGAGTTCAGAAACAACGACTTCAGATTCGACCACCGCGTCAGGCCAAGTTTCTAAAAAGGCCTCTTCTGCGTGGATATCTTCTGGCCGAATACCCAGTATCAAGTCGCGGTCATTATAACCCTGCTCATTAAGCAGTTTTGACTTGCCTTCAGGTATTCCCAGATTAAGGCCCTTGCCATCAGTGACTTGACCGTCGTGATAGTGGACATTAAAGAAATTCATTTGCGGTGAACCGATAAAGCCGGCGACAAATTGATTAACTGGATGGTTATATACTTCCTGCGGTGTCCCAATCTGTTCAATTTTACCAACTGACATTACGACTACCCGGTCAGCCAAGGTCATAGCTTCAGTCTGATCATGAGTAACGTAAATCGTAGTTGTACCTAAGTTCTGGTGCAGCTTGGCAATCTCTGCCCGCATGGAAACACGCAGTTTCGCATCCAAGTTTGACAGGGGCTCATCCATCAAGAAGATGGGAGCATCCCGCACTATTGCCCGTCCCAGAGCAACTCTTTGCCTTTGACCACCAGAAAGCTCTGCCGGCTTTTTATCCAAATATTCACGCAAATTAAGAATCTTGGCAGCATTTTGTACCCTTTTATCAATCTCATCTTTATGATAATGGCGCAGTTTCAAGCCGAACGCCATGTTATCGTAGATTGACATGTGCGGATAAAGCGCGTAGTTCTGGAAAACCATGGCAATATGGCGGTCTTTAGGTGCCACATCATTCATTACCTTATGATCAATTTCAAGAGTACCTTTGCTAATATCCTCTAATCCCGCAATCATTCTTAAAGTAGTTGATTTACCACAGCCTGAGGGGCCGACAAAAACAATGAACTCTTTATCTTTAATGTGTAAATCAAAGTCTTTCACTGAATAGTGATCATTGCCTTCATACTTTTTACACATATGGTTTAAGTCAACTTCAACCATATCTTTAACCTACCTTCTTATTATTTTTCTTAAATACAGCCACAATTTTATCCAGCTTTAATTCTTCTGTAGATTTAACGATATAATCAGCTCCTTTAAGTATTTGTTTATCTCCAATTCCCACTGCAAACTGGTGCGCAGCCTTAATTGCCGCAACACCGGCAGCCGCATCTTCAAAGCTAATCACTTCATCATTATGCAGCTGCAATAATTGCTGTGCTTTTTGATAAATTTCCGGATCCGGCTTGCCGCGTTTCAGCAAAGCAGGATTAACAATTTGATCAAATTGAGCGGCAATACCCAGCTTACTCAAGATTTTGGGGGCATTTTTAGAAGCAGAAGCAATACACATTTTCAGACCTGCTTTTTTGGCGTCTGCTAATAATTCTGTAATTCCGGGCAAAATATCAGCTGGCGTCATGGTTTCAACCTGCTCTAAAAACTTTTCATTTTTTTCTGCCGCAAATTCTTCTTTTTGGGTCTCAGTGTACTTATTTTCCTGCTTGCCATACTTCAGAATTAAATTAAGAGAATCCATCCGTGATATTCCCCGCAGAGAATCTAACTGCGCGCTGGTTAATTTAATTCCCAGTTCTTGAGCTAAATTATTCCACGCTGCCAGGTGAAATTTGGCTGAATCTGTCAGCACACCATCTAAATCAAAAATCAGGCCTTTAAGCAATTTTGTTCACCCTCTTTTAAAGTAACCTTTTGCTCTTTAACTAAAATTGTCAATTCTTGTCCGCTAATTAACGTAATACATGTCTCCTGCTGCGTCACTTCTACCTGAATTAAGCGGCCGCGATAATTAATTTTAAAACTATACCCGGTCCAATTATCTGGCACAAAAGGATTAAATCTCAATTGATTGTGATCATAACGCATGCCAGCAAATCCCTGGACTATTGCCAGCCAAGAACCGCTCATCGAAGTAATGTGTAGGCCGTCATTCGTATCATTATTGTAGTTATCGAGGTCTAGGCGTGCCGTGCGTTCATAAAATTCTACTGACTGCTTTTTACGCCCTAATTCCGCTGCCAAAATTGAATGGATACAGGCGGAAAGGGAGCTTTCATGCACCGTCAACGGCTCATAAAATGCAAAGTTACGCTCTTTTTGTTCCTTGGTAAACCTGTCATCCAAGTAATAAATACCTTGCAATACATCGGCCTGCTTGATGAAAGGTGAACGTAAAATTTTATCCCAAGACCAATGCTGATTTATTGGTCTTTGGTCAAGCGGAATTTCTGTAGCCGGTCTAATATCTTTATCCAAAAAATCATCTTGCTGCAAGAAAATGCCGCGTTCTTTATCTTCAGGTAAATAAATATTTTCAATAATGTCCTGCCATTTTGCCTTTTCTTCTTTAGTTACGTTTAAACGCTCTTGAGCAGCCTTATCCGCAAGTGGCAGTCGCTCTAAAGTATATTGCAGTACCCATTGCGCCATAATGTTGGTAAACCAATTATTATTAACATTATTGTCGTATTCATCAGGTCCTGTTACTCCGTGGATAACATATTTATGCCGCCATTTAGAATAATGGACTCGATCAGCCCAAAATCTGGCAGTGCCTACCAGGACATCCATGCCTTCGTTCTTAACGTATGATTCGTCTCCCGTATAACTAGTATACTGTTTGATTGCAAAGGGAATATCTTCATTACGGTGTATTTCTTCAAAAGTAATTTCCCACTCGTTATGACATTCAATCCCGTTAAAGGTTACCATTGGGAAAAGTGCTCCGGCTAAGCCCTGCTGCTGGGCGTTATAATAGGCACCGTCAAGTTGATCATGCCTGTATTGTAATAGCGCCCGTGTGACATTCGGCTTAGTAATACATAGATACATCGGAAAGATAAAAGCCTCTGTGTCCCAATATGTGGCTCCACCATATTTTTCACCAGTAAAACCTTTAGGACCGATATTAAGTCTCTTGTCTTCACCGTAATATGTCATGAATAACTGTAAAATGTTAAAACGAATACCCTGTTGCGCTTCATCATTGCCGGTAATAACCACATCACTTTTAGTCCAACGCTTTTGCCAAACCGCAGTATGATCAGCCAAATTTTCTGCAAAGCTTTTTGATTGCAATTGTTGCATCAACTCATCCGCACGATCGCTTTGCTTTTCGGGTGCTACATCACGACTGGTAATTACGATCACATCTTTTTCTAAAGTGTAACTTTCTCCAGCATTTAAAGTAACTGTCAACTTCTCACTTAACTTTGCAGTTGCAGTTTTAACAGTACCCTTAACAACATGATTATTATTTCTTAGGCCTGCTTTTAATAAAACCGTAAACTGAGGCACATCGTAAGGATTAGGCTTGGTTATAACTTGAATAGAACGCTTTGCAGCATTCTCATTGCAGCTAAGCCAAAAATGTTCATTATAGTTACTGTCTTCATTAGTAACTGTGCCATCAAGCGTTGAATTAAACTCAATTTCTGCCTGACCTGCAAGTACAGTAGCTTTAACAGTGATTAAAGCCGCTTCTTTTAACCTAATGTGTAAAAAACGCTGAAATTCAAACTTGATTTTAGTATTTGCACCCTCATAAATAAAACTGCGGCTAAGCAAACCTTGATGCATATCTAATTCAAAATAAAAATCTGTAAATTTAATCTTGGCTAAGTCAATTTTTTCATTATTAACTGTGATGCCAATTCCAATAAAGCTGGGGGCATTAATGGTTTTGCCAAAATATTTCGGATAGCCGTTTTTCCACCAGCCTACTCGCGTTTTATCTGGGAACCAGACACCTGCTAAGTATGTACCCTGCAGTTGATCGCCAGAATATCCTTCCTCAAAATTACCGCGCATCCCCATATAGTCATTGCCAATCGCAGTAATGCTTTCCTGCAGCCTTTTATCTACCGGGGAAAACTTGTGTGTGGCAACTTTCCATGGGTCAACCTCAAAAATTCGTTTCATTTACTTTCGCTCCCTCTTTGATGAGGTTTTTTGTTTACGCTTTCATTATTCGCAAAAACAGGGTATTTGACAATAGCAAAATCGCTGTTAACGGTATCAGAATCATGTTTTAAAAAAACAACCAGCACCAACTAGTTGTTTTTAAAATTAATTTGCAAGTTCAATGACAAATCCGTGCTCGGCAAGTTGCCCAGCTGCAAAATTCTGACTTAATACTACCCGGCCGTTTGTGGCAACAGCAATCTTATCAGGACTTGTATTAAAAAGAGCAGTGATCTTTTCTGCACCAATTCGCTTAACTTTGATTAAGCCGGTAGACGTAACGCTTAGACTGATTGTGCCGTTACCTAAAGTAGCAGCATGGTTATTTCTAAAAGCAATCAGCTTTTGCACTTTATACCAAAAAGGCGTGCCCTCTTTTTGCCAGTCCATTGGCTTGCGGCAATCGGGATCTTCTCCTCCCGTCATTCCCATTTCAGTACCGTAATAAATGCACGGGCTGCCAGTCTGCACGAACATAAAAGTCAGGGTTTGCAAAGCCAGCGCTTTATTTTCACCTGCAAGCGTCAGTAAACGGGCGGTATCATGAGAATCAAGCATATTCATCATGGCCTGATTCGTGCAGTCGCGGTACATCATTAGTTGATCAGTAAGAGCCGCAACCAGTTCCTGGGCTGTTTTTGTTTTGTGCAGAAAATGCTCCTCAATCTGTAAAGTATACGGATAATTCATCACTGCAGAAAATTCGTCACCGTTGAGCCAAGGCCGTGCACTATGCCAAATTTCACCTACAATATAGAAGTCCGGTTTAATTGCAGTAAGCGCATCATGGAATTTTCGCCAAAAATGATGGTCTACTTCGTTAGCAACATCCAGCCGCCAGGCATCAATATCAAAATATTTTACCCAATAAGTTGCAATTTCCAGCAGAAAATCTTGGACTGCAGGATTGGCAGTATTTAATTTGGGCATTTGTCCTTCAAAAGCAAAGGTATCATAATTTGGACCGCCTGCCTCAGGTCCTTGATATGGTTTAACTGGAAAATGATTAATATGAAACCAAGATGCAAACCGCGACTTAGTGCCATTTTTGATTACATCCTGCCACTGCATTGACTGGCCGCCTAAATGATTAAAGACAGCGTCCAGCATTACTTTCATTCCCCTTTTATGAGCTTCACTCACAAACTTGGCAAACAAATCCTTGTCACCAAAATCAGGGTCAATTTGCAGATAGTCTATCGTATCATACTTATGATTGGAACTGGCCTTAAAGACCGGACACAGGTATAACCCATTAACGCCCAGTTCCTTTAAATAGTCCAGATGGTCAATAATACCCTGTAAGTCGCCTCCGTAAAAATCTTCCCGTCCGGGATGATCTTGCGGATTCCAGGGTTTTGTGCCTTGAGGGTCATTATTTTTATCACCATTGGCAAAGCGCTCAGGAAAGATCTGATACCAAACAGTGTTTTTAACCCAGTCAGGTGTTTTGGTTTGATCAATTTCATGCAAGTAAGGTAATTTGAAGTAGCTGCTGTCAGCTGCTAAATTTGCTGCGGTAAAGTCTTTGATCCCGCGGTCTCCAACAATTTTATGGCTGTCATCCTGGCCAATGACTTCGAAAGTATATTTAAGGCGGCGATAAGGAGCTTTCAAAGTTGCTACCCAATAATCAGTTACCTGCCCTTGTCCCGCCTTAGTCATGGCCACGGTTTTATCAGTCTTGGTATCAAGATAATTATCAGTATAATGAACTATTACTTTTTTAACATCATTTTTGGCACTATGGAACCGAATCCGCACATGGTGCTGACTAATGACAAAACAGTCTTCGCTTTCTGTTCTATGTTTCAGGGCTGCTAATTGCATTTTTTCCTCCATTATTTACTTAAAACCACACCAGAATACGGCATCAAAATTAATTCATCATTATTTAAATAATGCTGTCCGGCAGTTAACATGACTTTCCTATATTCACCAGGTAGTTTAATTTTTAATTTTTGACTGCTTAGTGAAACAGCCACGATTGCACTATCATTTGCTAAATCCCGCTGGTAAACGTAGCTGTCATTAGCGGTTGCTAGCAAGTAAAAACTACCTGATTGAAACAAAGCCGTTTTTTTCAAACTAATCAGTTGTCTGTAGAAGTTAAACATACTGTCAGGGTCATCCAGTTCGGCCTGAACATTAGCGTTATTTTGACTTTGCCCTTCAAGCCACGGACTCACTTTTGAAAAACCATAATTTGGCTTTTTAGCTGTCCACGGCATCGGCCCTCGTGCCGGCATTTTATGCGTTTGACTGACCATTTTTAATGCTTCCGCTTTTGTTAGATCCCAATCTGCAGCTTTCGTGATAAAGCTTTCCGCTTCTTGATCATTAAACTCTTCTTCAGCAGTAAAAAGCAGGTTTTTTAAACCCAATTCTTCGCCATAGTAGATAATGGGGATTCCCCGTTGCAAATACATCAGCATTGCTAAGCTGCGTGCCTGTGTTTCAGTTTTTGCTATTCTGCTAGCCAGTCGCGGCATGTCGTGATTGCTCCAATATAATGTAGGTTGAGAAACCTGCGCCAGAGTTTGCTGCCAAATAACCTGTGTCTTCTTAAAAGCATCCCAGTCAAGTCCTTTAGGCTGAACAGCTGCAGGCAAGTTAGGATCAATGTGCCTTTGATCATCCTTAAAATAACGAAAAGTAACAACACTATCTAAAAGATGGTGGTCTTTTGCCGTATAGTCTGCTGCTAAGTTAACATTAGCGCTGGCAGCTTCCCCCAAAAGCAAAGCTTCCGGATAATCCTTTTTTATCTGCTCACAAAATGGTCGCAGCCATTTTTGAACTTGGGGCAAATTAGCAAAAAAGGGTTCGGCAACTACCGTTTGGTTATTTTCGTTTGCAACTTCCTTTACCGGAAAACTTTGCCGTAAATCTGCCTTGGCAATATGAATAAAAGCGTCAAGGCGCAAGCCATCTATTCCTTGAGCCAACCAAAATTCCGCAATTTTGAGCATTTCTTGTCTTACTTTAGGATTACGCCAGTTTAAATCGGGCATGTGCTTGTCAAACAAATGGAAATAAAATTGGCCCGTACCTGCCGGATCCGGTTCCCAAACGCTGCCGCCAAAAAAGCTGCCCCAGTTATTGGGACGCTGATTATTTGCACCTGCAAAAATATAGTAGTCGCGGTATTGACTATGCGGATCACTTTTGGCCTTTTGAAACCATTCATTTTGATCAGAAGTATGGTTTAAAACAAAATCTAGAAGCACATGAATCCCTACTTGATGACAAGCAGCAATTAGAGCTTTCATGTCTTTCATTGTTCCCATTCGGGGATCGATTTTAAAATAATCTGCCACATCATAGCCGTTATCAACCTGCGGTGAAACAAAGATAGGATTTAGCCAAATAGTATTAATACCGAGCTGCTGTAAATAAGGTAATCTCTGCCTGATGCCATTTAAATCACCAATACCATCATCATTACTGTCTTGAAAAGACTTGGGATAAATTTGGTAAATTATTGCATGCTCATACCAGTGCGTCATAAATTTATACCTCCACTTAAAGTTTAGCTGAGAAAGCTGGTGAGAGGCAATGGTAATGGCAATGTTACCGCTATCAGAAAAAATCGCCGCTAGTTCAATATAAATTAGTGTAGTGCGTTATATTCAGGTATGTTTTTTCCTAAAAAACTATTGCATTTTTATGTGTACAGGTTCACAATAATCTTGAAATCGCTAACAGGTAAGGAGGATTTTTTTATGAAAATAAAAGCTGCTGTTGTTAAAAAAATGGGCGATCCGTTTGAGATCGAAGACAATATTGATTTACACGAAGTAGGACCAACTGACTTGCAAATTCACATGGTGGCAAGCGGAATCTGCCACTCAGATGAAGCCTTGCGCAAAGGTGATTCAAGTGTTGGCTACCCGGTAATTCTAGGACATGAGGGTTCCGGAATTGTTGAAAAAGTTGGTGACCAAGTTAAAAACTTCAGTGTAGGCGATCACGTAATTTTATCTTTCTACGCTGATGGTATTTGTGATAATTGTTTAAAGGGTATCCCTACCCAATGCCGTCATTATAGTGACTATAATCTTTCTGGCGTCCGCGCAGATGGTGATGATCATTTTCAAAAAGATGGTCACAGAATTTGTGATATGTTTAACCAATCATCATTTACTACCACTACTGTGGTTGATCAGAGAAACGCGGTAAAAGTTGCTGATAGTATCGACTTGCGCAAAGTTGGCCCTCTAGGCTGCGGCTACGTTACCGGTTCCGGTACTGTTTTCAACACTCTGAAAGCTAGACCAGGCGATACCATTGCTGTCTTTGGTACTGGCGCAGTAGGATTAGCTGCAATGATGGCTGGTGTAATTAGTGGCTGCACCAAAGTAATAGCAGTTGATGTTGTTCCAGAGCGGCTTGAATTGGCTAAAGAATTGGGTGCTACACACACAATCAACAGTAAAGAAGAAGACCCAGTTGCCAAGATCAAGGAATTAACTGGTGGATATGGCGTTGACTGGACAGTTGATACTACTGGTGTTTCTGGCGTTATTAAAAATGCTGTTGAGGCCTTGGCACAAGGTGGTACCTGCGCAGCAATTGCCGTAACAGCTCAGAACCTGACTATTTCTACTTGGAACGATCTTTGTGTAGATGATAGAAAAGTGGTTGGCGTTAACATGGGTGATGCCATTCCACAAGTTGACATACCAAGATTGCTTGAGTTCTATCAATTAGGGAAGTTTCCATTTGATAAGACTGAAAAGTTTTATCAATTTGAAGATATTAATCAGGCTAATGCTGATTCAATTTCTGGTAAAACAATCAAACCTGTTTTAATTATCGATCCTGATTACAAACCTGAATAATAAGGAAAATAATCTTACATTAAAACCATTTATTAGAGTCTGAGAGAATTAGTTTTTCTCCAGAAAATATGACCCCCAAATTTAGGACAAATTTGAGGGTCATATAATTCTTACTTGCCTTTTGCTTAATTTCATAATAAGATTTTGGTATTGGACAATTTAATTCTTGTTCAATACCCCAGAAATGTGTGAAATTTGGGAAAAGCAAGATATATTTATTTTTAAATAATTAATGCCAAAACTTTTTTTGAAAAATTGTTTTGGCATTTTTTGTGAGTTCATTTATATCAGTTCAATTCTCTTGCGCGGATTTCATACCGTAAAAATATACATATTAAAATCATTATTTTAAGCTAATCTGTGCTAAAATAAATGGGTGCAAAGTAAATCTGTTATTCATATTTTTTACCGTAGTTTGTGATTAATTAAAGTAGAAGTATAATCTACTTTAGTGTTAGTGAATGGTCAGACATATTGTCTGACCATTCACTTTTTTGCCTAAAAAAAGACTAGACGTTAAAAAACACATAGTAATCAAGCCGATACCTGATTATTATGTGTATTTCTGTTTGTACTTATATTTTACCTGGTTGATTCTCTTTTAACTAAGGAAGGCTTAATTAGTGCCTCTCCTTGAGGAGACCCTTTTTGATCAATTTTGCGTAAGAGCATGTTGGCCAAGAGTTCACCCATTTTAAAAATTGGCTGTTTAACGGTAGTTAACTTCAAGTTGGAAACCTGATCCAGAAAAACGCCATCGTAACCAATCACACCAAAGTCAGCCGGAACTTTAGCCTTTTCATCCTGCAATTGCCTGACCACTCCTGTAGCAATACGATCACTGGCACAGATAAAACAAGTATCTTTAGGAAACTTGTGGAAATTTTTTTTGATTACTTCTTGCGCAGCGTGACTGTGATTAGCAATGCGGTAGATTTGCGGGACCTTTTTGTGCTTCTGTAAAGTATTGACATAACCCGTTTCACGCGAATACTCAAATGGCTCTCTGACATCAATGCCAATGAAAATAACGTTTTGGTATAACCGCGAAAGTGCATATTTTGTCGCCAGTTCTCCACCATACTGGTTATTATTATCCACATAATCATAGCCATGATGATTTTCGCCAAATAAAATAAAGGGTTTTTTAAGGCTGTCAAATAAAGCATAATCACTGGAGCGGGCACCAGTAATCAGGTAGCCGTCAAAGTTGCCGTCTTCTATTTGATTTCTGTCTGTAACCAGCTGGATGGCATATTGCTTTTTAGATAACCCGCGAGCGATACCAAATAGCAGGTTCATATAATATGGCTCTGTCGTATCCACATCTTCCAGCGTGACAAATTTAATCACATTTGTCCGCTTATTTACCAAAGCCTGAGCAACATAATTAGGGTGATAATCCAGTTCATCCATCGCCTGTTCAACTAATTTGCGCAATTCATCGGTTACTTGTTCAGGATGATTAATCACCCGCGAAACTGTCATCTTTGAAACATTAGCCTTTTTAGCAACATCAAGCAAGGTTACCATCACGATTCGCCTCTAATCTAAGTACATTCGTTTTAGTTGAGCCAAGTCATCATCATTAAAGCCCAATACTTTTTTAAAAAAGGTGGGAAAATCGCCCCAGCCGCCACGAACAGTTTCTGTAATGCCGCGAATTGCTATGCCCTCACCTTTAGTGACGTTCATTTTGGAAACCATTTGCGTAATTTCATCATTACTTGGCAATTGCCGAGAAACTGCAAAATCATAAAGTTCATTGGTTAACAAATAATCACGGGCAATAGTGTCATCGTCTACGCCTAATGCCATTAAGATCAAGGCAGATACCATTCCCGTTCTGTCCTTACCAGCACTACAGTGGTAAACCAGTGCTTCATCTTCTGGCAATTCCAACAGTTCCGCAAAAACGCGGGCAAACATTTCCTGGCTGTGGGAACTTAGCAAAGTTTGTTGATAAATCCGACCAATAAAATTATTATGCATATCAGGAATATGATGCAAAAAGCGGTAGATTGACCGGTTATTTTGCACATCATTGATATTGTCAGAATATACCGGCAAATCAACATATTTCACATCGGGCCATGCCATATCAGGTGAAGAGGACTTTTCGTATTCAGAGCGCAGGTCACAATCGACAGTGACGCGTAACTTAGCTAATTTAACCTGGTCTCTTGCTGTTAAAGAGCTGAGTGAATCTGAACGATAAATTTTATTCCATTTAACTGTCTGACCAGTTACGCTTTGATAGCCTCCAACATCGCGAAAGTTCATCGGACTATCTAATGCAATTATTCGATCATGTGCCACTTTCTTATCCTCCTTTTATTATAAAACTACTCACCGTGGGCAAAGACTTGGGTGGCCTTCACGGCTTTTTTCCAACCCTGATACAAATGTTCCTTTTCGCTTTCAGGCATCTTCGGTTCAAAAGTTTTACCTACTACGAAAATATCCTTTAATTCATTGACATTTTGCCAATAACCCACGGCTAAGCCAGCTAAGAAAGCTGCACCCATTGAAGTTGTTTCTAATATTTTGGCACGCTCAATTTTAATACCTAAGATGTCAGACTGAAATTGCAGCAAATAGTCATTATTGGAAGCACCGCCATCAACGCGCAAAGTCGGAATTTTAATGCCCGAATCAACTTGCATCGTATCAACTACATCTCGCGTTTGATAAGCCAGCGACTGCAATGTGGCCTTGATAAAATCTTTGTCATTTGTTCCACGTGTAATACCGAAGACGGAACCACGGGCTTCGGAGTCCCAGTACGGTGCCCCTAAGCCGGTAAACGCCGGTACCACATAAACTTCATTTTCAGATTTTGATTGCCTGGCTGCCTTCTCCGAATCCGCCGCGGTTTTAATCATTTTGAGTGAATCACGCAACCACTGAATAGCGCTGCCGGAAACAAAAATAGAACCCTCTAAAGCATACGAAATTTTGCCGTTTAAACCATACGCAATAGTAGTCAATAAATTATTGTCAGATTCTGTTGGTTGTTCTCCAGTATTCATCACGATAAAGGAGCCTGTGCCATAAGTATTTTTAACCATGCCCTTTTTCAGGGCTAACTGGCCAAATAAAGCCGCCTGCTGATCACCGGCAATGCCGGCAATCGGTACTCGTCCACCAAAAAAAGTATAAGACTTGGTGTAGCCATAAATTTCAGAATTAGACTTTACCTCCGGCAACATTACTTTAGGTATGTTAAGCAGCTTTAAAATGTCTTCATCCCAGGTTAAATCATGAATATTGAAAAGCATCGTTCTTGAAGCATTAGTATAATCAGTCACATGAACTTCACCAGCGGTCAAGTTCCACAAAAGCCAGCTGTCAATTGTACCGAAAAGCAGCTCGCCATTTGCGGCCTTTTCTTGTGCTCCAGCGACATGATCTAAAATCCAGCGAATTTTAGTGGCGCTAAAATAAGGGTCAATTATTAGTCCCGTCTTTTTGTGGATCAGATTGCTATAGCCATCTTTTTTTAGCTTTTCTGCTAAGTCGGTCGTCTGCCGTGATTGCCATACAATTGCATTATAAATGGGCTTGCCGGTTTTTTTATCCCAAATTACCGTTGTTTCACGCTGGTTGGTAATGCCTATTCCTACTATTTGCTGTGGCCGCACTCCAGAATTGATGATGGCATTAGCAATTGTTGTTTGCACTGCGTGCCAAATTTCTTCTGCCTTATGTTCCACCCAGCCCGGTTGGGGAAAATATTGGGGGAATTCTTTTTGTGAAGAGGCAATTTTTCTGCCCTGATGGTCAATTATCATTGCCCTGGTTGAAGTTGTGCCTTCATCAATTGCCATAATATATTCTTTTAACATCTTTGATCCTCTCCGACAGAAAGCGGTTTTATCTTCATTTTACTACTAGGCCTTGCTTTTACAAGAAATTATTATAACATTATGCTTGTTTTAAGTTATACTGGTTACATAGAGCTTTTATTAAAATGGGGATATATCAAAAATGAAAAAAGAAATTATTGCTTTAACAATTGCTGGCAATGACAGCGATGGTAGTGCGGGAATGACCGCTGACCTGCATTCTTTTTATGCTAGGCAAGTTTATGGTATGGGGCTTTTGACAGCCGCAGTAGCTGGTAATACTACTGGAATTTACGCCCAGGAAGTCATGCCAATTCCTTTTATTCAAAAGCAGTTTGATGTCCTAAATGATGATTTTAAAATTGATGCACTTAAAACCGGCATGCTTGCTAACAAAGACGTAATTGCTTGTGTTGCCGCCAATTTGCATAAATATGACATGGGTAAAATTGTGCTTGATCCGGTCATCATGACTAAGCATGGTGATACCCTACTTGATGATGATGCTTACCAAGCGTTTCTTGAGCAATTAATGCCACTGGCTGACATTATTACACCTAATTTTTATGAACAGAAAAAGTTAACAGGCTTAAGTTTAGATACTAAAGAAGAAATTCGCCAAGGTGCTAAAAAGCTGCAGGAAATGGGCGCTAAAAATGTTTTAATGAAGGGGCGCCATGATAACTCCCAGCAGTCCCAAGTGACTGACATCTTGTTAACTACAGATGGCGAATTCCACGAATTTACCAAGCCTTTCATTAATACAGATAGAATTAATGGTACAGGCGACACTCTATCTGCTGTAATTGCTGCCGAATTAGCCAAAGGCCAATCGATTATCGCTAGCGTTCAAACAGCCAAGGACTTTACTTATGAAGCTATTGCCCATCCAATTGCAGTTGGCTCCAAATACGGCCCAATTAACCACTTTGCAGCGCAGCAAAATCTTAAATAACTATTCTTTGCCCACTTCTAACTATTAAGATATACTTTAAACAAGAAAATAGGGGTTGGTAAATAATGGCTAACAAAACAATCAAGATTGCATATTTATACGAAGACCTGATGAATACTTACGGTGATTCTGGCGACGTTAAAATTATCAGGTTTTTGCTAAAAAAACAGGGCTATGATACACAAGTTGATAATATTTCTCTTGGTGATCAATTCAACGCTTTTGATTATGACTTTGTCTTTTTTGGTGGTGGACAGGATTTTGAGCAAACCGTTGTTGCTAAAGATTTACCGCGTCATAAAGAAACTTTGACAAAGTATATTAACGCGGGCAAGCCTATGGTAGGTGTCTGCGGTGGCTACCAGCTAGTGGGCACATATTATAAAACTAATGCCGGAGTGACAATCAAAGGGCTAGATATTCTACCTTTCCACACCGTTTTTAAGGCAGATAAGCGCATGATTGGCGACACCCGCTACATGAGCGAATGGGGCGAAGTCAAAGCCTTTGAAAACCATTCGGGTCAAACCTATTTTGACGATCAGGATAAGTTGCATCCCTTAGGAGAAATGATTGAAGGTTATGGCAACAATCCCCAAGATCACGTCGAAGGCTTGCGCTATCGCAATTTTATCGGTACGTATTCCCACGGTCCCATATTAAAAAACTTGAATGTCGCTAACGCCATAGTCAAGATGATTTTAGAATGGCATGATGAGCGTATCAAATCATAGACTATCGGAATAATTTTAATAACAAAAAAGCTACTAGGCGTAGTAATGATATGACCCCCAAATTTAGGACAAATTTGGGGGTCATTTTTATGTCTAAATTATCTAAGCAAGACAAAATTGAAATTTTTAATCTTTGGCAGAACTATCAGGTTGGAGCAGTTCACTTGTTACCATCGTAGAACATTTGCTGGCGCATATTGTGATACATCAGGGTCAGTGCCTTATCGGTGGCAGTACGATCACTGATTAACAGCTGCTTTAAATATTCCTGTTCCTGGCCCTCTTCAATCATAGGTGGTTCAAACTCGCCTCGGTAAGTTGCTACACTGCCTGAACCATTACGCAAATATCCTGGAAAGGCCGCCGTATCGCGGGCAACAATCGCATTAAGCCTCTTTTCGAAGTTTAAGTCCAGGGGCTTTTTTTCATTGATAGCAAACTGCCAGCCTCGCTTCAATTGAACAATAATATTAATATCATCGATTGGAACGCCGTCAACACCCAGGCCATCAATGATTGTCTGGGTCTGCGGCATGGTGGTAGTCAGGCCTTCAAAGCGTGAGTTAGTGAAGACTAATTTGGTTAGATTGGTTTTGGCAAAGCGTCTATTTTTTTCAGGCGTTAGCCTGAATTTGTCTTCATACTTCAATTGATTTATCCTGCTTTCTACTCTAATTCAAGGCCTTCATCTTGATCAAACTCCTGCTGCTCTTTGTTCTGTTGTTCAGCGTATTTTTGGGCAAGTTCAGCTTGGCTAAGTGTCTTTCCAGCACTTTGCTGCGAGGCTAGTACTTGGAACGCCCGATTGCTGCTGGGGGTGTTCTCAACTTTAATCAGTTTAGCAATTTTGTCAATGTTAGCTTCATTTTGCGCTTCAATCATCTCTTTGTTTCTTCGCGGATAGTCAATTACTTGGCCATGATTAGCCGCGTATGCAGAAAGAAAAACTTTGCAGCTACGGCCGTTGCCCTCTCTAAACGGGTGCATGAAATTAATTGCGTCTAGCAGCTCAGCATAGTCTTTGTTAGCCAAAGGCTTGCCCGCGGGGTGCTTGTGCAGCATGTTATTAATATCTTTTTCGGCAAAATCGAATCTGGTATGATCAAAAAATTCATACCCGTTTTTATTGAAATTGCCGGGGCGATATTTACCGGCCCAATCGTATAGTTCACCAAATAAGAATTGATGTACCTTCTTAAGGTCTCCGATATCGTTTATTTGGGGCTTTTTTTGCAACAAGAACAAAGCATTCCGAGCGGATAGCTCATATTCCTTTTTCTCTAACTCCTTTGAGTCATGGATATGGAGCTTATTTTTTAGGACGCCATTTGAATACAAGGTTTCACTAATCCAATCACTCATTATCCTTGCCCCAAATTTCTTCAAAGCGCTCAGCCACTACTGGATCAGGCTGGATAGCTTCATCAAATAATTCCTGGATATCTGATTCTGTGGGATTCCACCCTTCCAGGTGGTTGACTTCCACGACAGTTCTAATTTGTTGGTAAATTTCTTTATTAGCAATGAAAACGCCTTGGATAGTCTGCGTTTCATCGTTTATATCTAAAATATATGGTTGTGTTTCTAGCATATTGAGTAAATCTCCTGGCTTCTCTTTAAGTGCGATTGCAAAGGCATTAAGGACCCTAATTGACCAGGTCTCAATTGGTTTAACAATTGAGTTTCTTAAAGTACTAAGTGGGACGTTGCTGGCCTCAGCGACTTTAGCGACGCTTATATTTTTGCTTTTGAGTAGTTTAACGATTGTTGCACTCATTTTAAAACCTCCAATATCCTTACTTATATTATACCATATTTAATCACTTTTATAGTGATATATGGTAAAAAGCGATATTAGATTTTAAAGTAGTGCTATTCAAGTTCTATACCTGTGGATTGTATTACCTGCTTATTGGAAATCACAACACTATCTGTTTTGTCTTTATTTAATTGTATCTCCGCTTAGTAGAATTTTCTTGTTTTTTAATATTAACTAGCACATCGTTCCAATCTTTACCAATAGTTTTGGCAGGCTGTAAATTGCATTTATCAAATCAAGTAGGGTATTCAACTTAAAATTGCAATTTCCGATTTGCATTATTACAAAATAAAAGTACTTTTTGCAAAAGTTACTTCCAATCTTGTTTTTCATAAGCCATCTGCCAAAACTGCAATTCATAATAGCTGCTGCGTACAAATGCAGTTTGCATTTGCTCAAGTTCTTCATTAGTCGCACTTTCAGCCAAAGAGTTGGTTAAATGCAGCATTTTTGCTACGTTGGCGCCATACCATTCGCCATCATAAGTATCAATCCATTCCTGATAATAAGAAACCGGTGAGCCCTTTTCTGCCATTTTTTGGCCAATTTCCTGATAGAGCCAGTAACATGGTAAAAGTGCTGCAACCGCTGGTTTAACACCAGATCGATTTAATGTCATATGCATATGGTTAACGTAGTTATAAGCTGTTGGCGCCACCGGAGTTTCAGCAATTTCAGACGCAGTTATGTTTAATTCTTCAAAAAAATGGCCTCGCACTGATATTTCGACATCTTTTAAGTCTTGTGCCCCTGCCAGTAAAAATTCCTTTACTTCCTGATTATCCGTTTTTGCCGCAATTAATTCATGCAACTTGCTAAATTCTCTTAAATAATAGCGATCCTGCAACAGATAAAATTTAAAAGTTGCAATTGGGAGTTCGCCACTTTGTAGTTCCTTAATAAAGGGATGCACCATACTTTTATGCCACAATGCCGTCCCTACTTCATGCAGCTCATCCGTGAATTTCATATTTACTTTCCTCCAAATTAAATAACTGTTAATTATTACTAACTACACTTTATTCAAAATTAACTATAATCACTATGCTTTTTTTGCTTTTTAGCACATTTTTAATAATAACTAAAATTCTAGTACTTATGACATAAACAGATAGTATCTTTATTAACCTAGCGTTGTCATAAGCAATAAAATACGCTATAATTGTAAGCGATAACACGAGGGGTGCCTTTTTGGCTGAGATGAAAGTATTTCAGACCCTTTGAACCTGTAAGCTAATACTTGCGTAGGAACGTGTCAAAAACGCTTAAGCTTTGGCATTTCCACGTGCCAGGGCTTTTTTATTAGTAAAAAATTTTAAGGATATTAAATTAGGAGTAATAAAATGCAGTTAGACTTATTAGATAAATTACGAGCGCAAAATCCCGTTATTTTCAACATCGCAAATTTTGTGACAGTTCAAGACGTGGCGAACGCAGTTAATGCTATTGGTGCTTCACCAATTATGAGCAATGAAGTCGCTGAAGCTGAAGAAATAGTACGAATGGCTTCCGCGGTGGCAGTTAATATTGGCTGTTTAACTAAAGAGCAAATCAATCATATTAAAAAGGTAGAAGACCTAGCACGGCAATATAACAAGCCGATAGTATTTGATCCTGTTGCGGTTGGTGCAGTTGAATATCGCTACAAAATCGCAGATAAGCTTTTATGGGATTTTCATACCAGTATTATTCGCGGCAACATTGGTGAGATCGCTGCCTTAGGTGACTTCAACTGGAATTCAAAGGGCATCGATGCAGGTTCCGGCTCTGGTAATATTGATGATATTGCTATGAAAACTGCTCAGAAATATCATTGTACGGTCATTGCCAGCGGTCCTACAGATACAATTAGTGACGGTAAAAGACTGGCTCATGTTCACAACGGCTCACCACTTTTTAAAACTCATGTGGGCTCAGGTGATATGTTGTCCAGTATTGTCACAGCTTTTACCGCAGTCACTGATGATCCGTTTGAAGCGGCTCAGATAGGTGCTTTAGTTTTCAGTTGTGCGGGTCAAATGGTTGTCCAAGATCATCCCGGAGTTGGACCAGGTACTTTTGGTATGTACCTCATGGATTATTTGTACAAAGTAACAGTCCCTGATATTAAGCAAATTGCTGATTTTGATTAAGGAACTTCATGATGACAGAAAAAATTAATTCTTTTCCCCAGGTTTTAACTATTGCTGGGACAGATTCAGGTGGTGGTGCCGGGATCATGGCTGACCTAAAAACTTTTCAAATGCAAAAGGTATTTGGAACAGCAGTAGTCGTGGCAGTGACAGCACAAAACACTTTGGGCGTCCAAAAATCTTTTTTACTACCACTAGAAATGATCGATGCCCAATTTGCATCTTTAGCAGAAGATTTTCATATTCGTGCTTGTAAAACGGGAATGTTAGGTGATGCGGCTCACGTTCACCAAGTTGCACTTAATTTGCAAAAGTATGACTTTGGCCCCATTACCATCGATCCAGTGATGATTGCTAAGGGTGGCGCACCACTTTTAAGTCAAGATGCTGTCGCCACCGTTAAAAATGAATTGCTGCCTTTAGCCGATCTAATCACACCTAACTTACCAGAAGCAGAAGCTTTAACTGGCATCAAGGTACAAAATCAAAGTCAATTTCCTGAATTAGCCCATAAACTACAAAACATGGGTGTTAAAAATGTGCTAATTAAAGGTGGGCACACTAATAGCGCAGAAGTAAAAGATTATGCTTTATTTGCCGATGGTACTGATCTTTGGGTCAGCAGTTCCAGAGTACATACTAAACGCACTCACGGCACCGGTGATACTTTAGCTGCAGCAATTACGGCGCAACTGGCTTTAGGACAAAGTTTACCTGCCGCAATTACAATCGCTAAAAAGTACGTTACCAAGACTATTAAGGAAACTATTCAAGTTGGTCATGGCCATGGTCCTTTAAATCATTGGGCCCAGTAATTTAGGAGAAATAATGAAAGAATTTAACACTGAATTTTTACATGCTTATTTTATTTGCGGCAGTCAAGATGTGCCCAAAGGTAAAACACTACCTGGTATAGTCGCAGAAGCCCTTGCTGCCGGCATCACGGCTTTTCAGTTTCGGGACAAGGGTCCTAATTCAACTTTAAGTAAAACTGAGAGACTACCTATGGCGCAAAAATTACATCAACTGTGTCAAGCATATCATGTACCCTTCTTCATTGATGATGATGTCAAGTTGGCCCAACAAGTTCATGCCGAGGGCGTTCATGTTGGTCAAAGTGATGAAGAAATAAAACAGGTTATTAAAGAAGTTGGTGGTCAAATGATTATCGGCTATTCCTGTTCGAATTTAGCTCAAATTGAGCAAGCCAATAAAATTAGCGGAATTGATTATTACGGTAGTGGTCCAATTTATGCCACCGAGTCTAAAAGTGATGCCGATCCCGAAATTGGTATTGCCGGCTTAAGCCAACTGGTCAAAAATGCTACTCGGCCAATTGTTGCTATTGGCGGGATAACTGTTAACGATTTAGAGGCAATCGCTAAAACTAAGGCAGCTGGTGCTGCAGTAATCTCAATGATTGCTCAAAGCAATAATATTAAGCAAACTGTTAGTCAAATGCTCACAACGCCATGGATAAAAAGCGACTAGCATATTTTAAAGACACAAAAAATGATTCTGCACTTGGCAGAACCATTTTTTTATTGATGATAAACAGTTTTTAATTGTAAAAATATAAGTTATATTGATAATTAACCTAATTGGGCAACTTTTTGCAGTGTTCTAATCATTTGAGCTACAAAGCCGGATTCATTATCATACCAGGCGTAACCCTTAACTAATTGTGCACCGTCATCACCAGTTTCAACCTGAGTCAGAGTTGGATCAAAGATCGAGCCATACTCAGTACCAATAATATCTGATGATACAATCTGATCATCATTATAACCAAAAGAAGGATTACCTTCAGTGTGCTTTTTAATTTTGGCATTAAACTCTTCAGCTGTAACTTTTTGCTTCAAAATAGCGGCTAGTTCAGTAATTGAACCGGAAATAACCGGAACTCTTTGTGCAATACCTGTAAGTTTGCCGTCTAATTCAGGTATAACTAGTCCTATCGCTTTAGCTGCTCCTGTAGAATGGGGAATAACATTAGCAACTGCGGCACGGGCATTACGGACATTGCCTCCACGGTCAGGTCCATCCTGCAACATTTGCGAAGCAGTATAAGCATGAGTGGTAGACATGATTCCTACCTGAATGCCAAATTCATCGTTCATTGCTTGTGCTAATGGTGCCAAGCAATTAGTGGTACATGAGCCAGCGGAAATAATTTGATCAGAATCAGTTAGTTGATTATCATTTACGCTATAAACAATAGTTTTCATATTGCCTGCAGGAGCAGAAATTAAAACTCTTTTAACACCGGCATCAAGATGAGCCTGTGATTTTGCAGTTGAAGTGTAAAAGCCGGTACATTCAAGCACTATTTTGACACCATCATTTTTGACCCACGGAATTTGACTGGCATCTTTTTCCGCATAAACCGGAATATTTTTACCGTCAATTACAATACTATTAGTGGTAGCAGTCACTTCATGATGAAATTGGCCATGCGCGGTATCATACTTCAATAAATGTGCTAACATAGCTGGTGAAGTCAAATCATTGATTGCGACAATTTCGATATCATCACTGGCCACTTCATATATTCGCCGTAAAGCAAGTCGGCCAATGCGGCCAAAGCCGTTAATACCAATTTTTGTAGTCATAATAAGTTCCTCCTTTTAGATTACAAAATTAGTATATTAAGATAAAATAGCCTTGCATAATCCAAGTTTATAATAGAGTTATCACTTTTAATGATATGGAGCAACATGAATTTCAACGACTTACATATTTACCAAACAATTTATGAAACTAGATCGCTTAACAAAGCAGCATTGAAATTAGGCTACACCCAATCCAATATTACAGCCAGGCTCAAAGCACTGGAGCAAGAATTGAATACGCCCCTTTTTGTGCGTTCTAATTTAGGAGTCAAACCAACCAAAAACGGACAAAAAATGCATGATTTCGCCACTAAAGTTTTACAAAACTACCAAAACCTGAAAGAGGATTTGTCTATTAACAAGCCCAAAGTCCTCATTTCTGAGTTGCTTTTTGGCTATATTATTACCAAAAAAGCACCATTTTCATTTGAGCACTATGACATTATCATTAAAAATACCAATGAAATTCAAGAATTAATAACTAAGCATGCATATGACATGGTCTGGACTTTTACCCCTATTACTCTACCCCAATATTCGTTAATCAAGAAAAGTCATTTACAAGCTTGTTTTTTAAAAGGCAAAAAGCAGGAAAACAAAAGAGTACCGGTTGCCATAAACGCAGACATAAATTGTCCGTTTCGTAACTTGACTCTCAAATTAACGCAGAATAAAAACAGTGTCACTGAAATTGATTCACTAGAAATGATTTTAGAGCTAGTCAAAAAAGGCCAGGCAACTGCATTATTGCCTAAATACTTAATGAATGATGATTTAGTTGCAGCTAATTCGCAAAGTTGGAATATCCCCTATTATTTTTATCGCTACCAGCTGTAAATAAAACATCCAATTTTTACAATTTAAAGTCTAATTGAAATAAAAAGTACCAGGCACTTCTAGCCTGGTACATTGAATTTTTAGAAAAATTATTTTTTCGCCCGTAAAATTTTGGCCTTGGCATCATTGTAGCCGTCAATGTAGCGTTCTATTTCAATTGCTTTATTCTGGGTAACACGATTAACTAAGTTAACACCTTTTTTAGGAAAAGCTTTGAAAGAATGACTCTCTGCATAGTCCTTTTTGGCTTGTTCATAACCCATTTGATAATCACTGAGAGAACTCTTTTTCACAGTAGTTTTTGCTGCATGATAGGTATAATCATTGGTATCACGCCATTTTTTATAGGTTTTTTCAGCTTCTTTATAGTTTTCTTTGACATAGTCAAGTAGCTACTTTAAAGTAACTATTTTATTTCTATACATAATTAACTTCCACATCACCCATGCTGAAATGGCCTGTTAACATTAATGTAGGACCGCCACCGGTAGATTCGTCATTAATATCTAATTCTCCCAGAGCTAGGTTTAAGTTATCACTGTTGACTTTCCATGAAGTTGGAACGTAAATTTCAATCTCACCCATGGTACCGTTAATATCTACTGTCACTACATCGCCAGCAGCCTTAGCCTGATCAAGGTAGACTTCAACTTCACCTAATGAAGAATTAATTATGACACTACGTAAATTTTGTGAATGAACATAGCGTGAAACTGATGACAGCTTCTGATTTATTACTATATCTTCACCATCAGTATGGTCTTTACTGTCATTAATGGTATCGCCATCAGTTGTATAATCTTTACTGTCATTAATGGTATTATTATCAGTCGTTTTATAACTTTTATCAAAGTCTGACAAATCATCATAGTAATCCCTAGGATTAAATTTATGTTTAAAGTAGTTTCCTCCTAAAAACCAGCTTTTTCTAAAAATTAATGTCAAACCTATATAAATCAGCAATGCAGCAATCAATACTGTCCATGGAACAATTTTGGTAATATGCAATGGTTCAGCGTAAACAATTAAGAGAAAAGCAATAGAAAAAGTCGTACCAAACAAGCTTCTATCTGCTAGACTTTCAATTAAAGCCGCTCCAAACACAATAGTCCAAATAATCATACTTACTTTCAAGTGAAAAGAAAATAAGTGTAGCTGATTCATTACCAGAAAGACAGCAGCAGCCACTAATGCTATCCCCCAAAATATTTCTCTAATTTTATTTTTTCTCATTATGATGACCTTCTCTCGTTTAACCTATCATTTAAGTTATGGTAGTAATGACGTGAAACATAGACAGTTTTATAAGAATCGCGAAAATTAATTTTACAGTTAGAAATCGAACGTGTTAACGCATAAATTTGATTTAAATTTAAAATTGTTGACTTAGAGACCCGCATGAATTGATTGTTTAATAAATTTTCTAATTCATAGAGTTTGTAATCTACTGTAAAAGCATCCCTCGCAGTATGTGCAATCACTTGTTTATCTTCTGTTTCAAAAAATAAAATTTCGTTCATACTCAAGTAATAGGACACGTTGTCTTTTTTACATTCAATTTGATCAGGATGGCTGTTGATACCTTGAAGTTGACGGTAAATTTGTTCAACTTCTGGTGTCACAGCTTTAGCACGGATAGTTACACTAGTTTCATCATTATCCAGATCCGGATCCAGCTCTATTTTTATTTTCACGCTTCTCACCTGCCCTTCATCACTTGATGATTTTATTAAACGCTAATTTTAATATAAAATCTAGCCTTTTTAACTAAGTGGTAATCTTAAGAAACCAAGTGGTATATTTTTTTGGTTCAGAAGAAAAGAAAAAATTCAAAGTCAGTTTTAGTATAGTATTTTATTTAAGACAATTTTTAGGCTAAAATTTGCAAAAAGTACCTAAAATATGCTATTTTAGGTACTTTTATGATATTATTTATGTAACAAAGTAATTTCGGGAGGCAAATTATGGCAACTAAGATTGTTACCAAAAGATATTCTGTTAATATAGACAAACAAATAGCGGATACTGCAGAGCTAGTTATCCGAAAAATTGGTCTTAAACCTAATGATGTAATTTCAATGATGCTTACACAGATTGCGGACAAAGGTAAACTACCCGTAGCATTTTCAGTTGACGATTATGACCATCTAAAAGATGAAATTATTGCAGCTAGTCGTAAAATTCCTGCACAAAAGGTTGAAACCTCCGAAGAAATAGCTGACTTTTTCGCAGATTAAGGAGACCAGTTAATGAATTTGGGCGATATTTTTATAACATACCTTGAATACGAAGATGTACCAAATGGAAAAAGTCGGCCAGTTTTATACATTGAGCAGGATGCTGAATTTTATTATATATTTAAAATTACTAGTAAATATCAAAATAAGTCAAAAAGCATTCGCGCAAAGTATGCTAAAATTACCGATTGGCAAAAGTCGGGCCTTTACAAGGAATCGTGGATAGACTGTAATAAACGGTATCAGCTGAGAATTGATAAAACGAGACTAAAAGGTATAGGTAATTTAACGATAACCGATTTGAATAATCTTAAGAAATTTATGTGGTAGAGAACAACAAGGACAAGTATGAAAAAGGCACTGAGTTTTGATATGACCCCCAAATTTGTCCTAATTTTAGGGTTCACATCATTTTATTATTCAATGCCTTTTAATTGTTTTAAGAGAAGCCGGGGTTTTTCAAACCCTTCTAAATTCCAAACAACTATTTATTTAATTTTACTTAATGCATCCCTGACAGCGTCTTTTAATCCTCTAGTGGTATTAGAGGCACCCGAAATTGCATCGACATCAACTGTATTTGCATTAACCATTTTTGCTGGTAATTCATTAATTGCCTTTTGACCATAGTCATCGGATTCAGCTTGTTTCAGAACTTCGATATTTTTGAGATTCTTTTGCTTATCAGCCGTTACCCTGACAACAATTTCATCTCCCATCCCTTTAGTAGATTTACCAATATATTGTTCAGGACCAGTTGGATATTCTTCTTTCTTAATATCAGAACCAAGTGGCCGTGGCTTTAATAGTTTTTCATGCTTAGGAGAAGGTACATTGACTTCTGCTACATCATCTTTAAGATGAGCTGCATTTTGGCCCGCAATCTTACCGAAAATCAAGCAGTCCGCAAGATCGGACCCACCTTGATATAAGTTAGACATATTACTGCCCAGCTCCCCGGCACCATACAAATGCGGAATTGGTTTGTGCTCTGGATCAAGAATTTCAGCACGAGCATTTCTTCTAGGACCAGCTTCGGACCAGCCAATAGTCTGTACCAATGGAATTGCATAATACGGTCCAGTTTCAGAAAATGCACTTAAAGTAGCGGGATCACGATGATAAGCATAATCATGCTTCTTTTCAGCAAAGAAGTTAAATTCGTCAATTGTACTTTGCAGTTTATCCGCAGCAACTCCCATCTTTTCTGCTAATTCAGAAACAGAATCAGCTTTAAGAACGGAATTAAGTGCTTTATTATCAGGGAAAGTATCAATCTCACTGATCTTGTCATATTGCTTTTGATCAAAGACAAAGTAAGGGTGAATTGGATTCAATGGTTTGTACCATGAACCATGATTTTCTACATAGCCTTCACGTGCTCCTTGATCTTCCTTAAAGTAGCGTGTGCCATCATCGCCAACCGTAAAAATACTGCCTGTATAGAAGACCGGGTTACCCATATAAAATGGTGCACGCTCCATCCCAGGTTCATAAAAAGCAAAAGCTTGTTGCATTCCACCAGCCGCATACATTGACATATGCCACATATCCGCACCTGCTTCGTGGGCCAGGTCAATACCCTTACCTTTATTATAAAGTGAACCCAGTGGCACTAACTTGTGTGAACCAATGTAATCCTGAATCATTTGCGGATTATTTTCGATACCACCAGTGGTTAACACTACACCATTTTTAGCGTAAACGTTTAATAAAACATGATCCCGCTCAATTTGAGCTCCGACAACTTTTTTACCAGGAGTTTGCAAAATATGCTTAACAGGTGCAGAATACCAAACATCAATTTTATCACTGCGATCGAGTACTTTTTGCCGTAAAATATTCCACAATGAAGCGTTAAAAATTCCCTTCTCCATTGTGATCATGTCATAGCTTTTAGCACCAGGTAAATCAGGGTGATCGGCAATTACCGCATCATCCGGCAATCCTAAAATAGTTTTATAGCTAACAGGTTCATTCACATCCAGATATTTTCTAAAATATTCTTTCATGTGTGTAATGCCATGAACAACTGTGTCTTCTATTTCAGGGTCAATGCTAAAGTGCTGGGCCAAATGCTCATAGTAAGCGCGATAATCTTCTTCACTGCTGCTATAACCTACAAGTTCAGCAGCATACCTTGTGTTACCACCTTCGTGACCTTCTGGAGCTGAGTCAACTATTAGCACTTTAGCGCCACTATCAGCCGCAAAGCGAGCTGCAGTTGCTCCGGCTCCACCAAAACCTAAAACTACTACATCATAGCTTGCATCATAATATGTATGATCATTAACTATCATATGTTTACCTTTCTTTCACAATAATAATTTTTAAAACTATTTATATTTTTTATCAAAAACAATAATTGGTTTTATCGTACTGCCATTTACAGAATCCTTGATGGCTTCATTAATTTCCTCTGGTTGATAAAACTTAACCATTTTAGCAAGTGGAAACTTGCCTGAACGATAAAGATCAACCATTTCAGGAATAAATTTCTGCCGTACAGAATCAACCTCAATAACACCTGTGAGACATTTTGAAGCTGATAAAAGATCAATCATCGGACCGAGCTCCTTAATTGTCTTGATTCCTATAGTTTTACTTAAATTTCATTTTATTGTTAACAAGCTCAGCTTATCACATAACCGCTTACATAAAACACTACTTATTCAAAATTTAATTTTTTAAGTATAAAAAAAGCTCACATTCAAGTGAACTTTTATTTATTAATTATTCCAAACCAACTTTTTTAAAGATTTCGTCAACATGCCGCAAATGGTAATGATAGTCAAAAGCATCGGCGACATCGTCTTCAGAAAGGTAATTCATGATTGGACTATTCTCAACTAATTTTCTAAAGGAAATTCCCTCATTCCAAGACTTGTTAGTTAGCTTTTGAACCATGTCATAAGCATCTTCACGAGAAAGACCAGCCTCATCAATAAGCTTTAACAGCAAGCGTTGTGAGTAAATCAAGCCATAAGTTTTATCCATGTTCTTAAGCATTGTTTCTGGAAAAACATCTAGATTTGTCAAAATACGGTTAAAGCGATCAAGCATATAATCAATACCAATTGTTGTGTCTGGCAGAATCACTCTTTCGGCACTAGAATGAGAAATATCGCGCTCATGCCAAAGTGATATATCTTCATAGGCTGTAATAATATGACCACGTAAAACTCGTGCCATGCCGCAAAGATTTTCTGAGCCAATAGGATTACGCTTATGAGGCATCGCCGAGGAGCCTTTTTGCCCAGCACGGAAATGTTCTTCAACTTCATGGATTTCAGAGCGTTGCAAGCTTCTAATTTCGGTTGCCCAATTTTCAATACTGGTAGCTATCAGCGCCAAGGTTGCAATATATTCAGCGTGTAAATCGCGTGGCAATACCTGGCTGGTAATTGGCTGCTGAGTTAAGCCTAGCTGCTTTAAAACACTGGTTTCAACAGCTGGCGGTACGTTAGCAAAAGTCCCAACGGCTCCGGAAATTTTCCCTGATTCTACCCCTTTTGCTGCATGTTCAAAGCGTTCAATATCACGCTTAATTTCCGCATACCAGCGAGCGAGCTTCAGGCCAAAAGTAGTAGGTTCAGCTTGAACGCCATGCGTGCGCCCCATTTCCACCGTATTTTTATACTTAAGTGCTTTTTGTGCAATCGTCTTTTTCAGGTCTTGTAAATCCTGCCGAATAATTGCATCAGCCTGTTTTAAAATATAGCCCTGCGCCGTATCAACCACATCAGTCGAAGTTAAACCAAAGTGCACCCACTTTTTCTCAGAACCCAGACTTTCGGAAACAGTACGGGTAAAAGCCACCACATCATGGTGCGTTATCTGCTCCAATTCAGCCACCCGTTCAGGTGTAAAACTGGCATTTTGGGCAATTTTAGCAGCATCTGCTTTTGGTACTTCACCTAATTCACTCCAGGCATTGGTGGCGGCTATTTCTACCTTTAACCATGCTTCATATTTATTTTCATCCGACCATATTTTGCCCATTTCAGGGCGAGTATAACGTTCTAACATAAATTACATTTCCCATGGATTCTGTAACACGATTGTTTGTTCACGATCAGGTCCTACTGAAACAGTAACAAGGGGAATACCTACAAGCTCTGAAACACGGTTTAAAAACTTCTGTGCATTTTCCGGCAAGTCAGACCAACTTTTAGCACCTGTGATATCTTCTTTCCAAGCAGGTAATTCCTCATAAACAGGCTTACACCGGTATAGTTCTTTCAGGCTGGCAGGATAATAGTCAATCTTTTGACCATCGAGTTCATAAGCAGTTGCAATTTTAATAGTGTCAAAGCCGCTGAAAATATCAAGTAAGTTTAGACTTAAGCCGTTAATACCAGCTACACGTTTGGCATGACGTAAAGCCACTGAATCAAACCAGCCCACGCGACGAGGACGACCGGTAACCGTCCCATATTCATGAGCAGTTTCACGAATACGGTCACCAGTTTCATCTAATAATTCAGTTGGAAAAGGACCAGCACCAACACGAGTAGTATAAGCTTTGCAGACGCCAATAACAGTTTTTAACCGGTTGGCACCAACACCGATACCACTGGCAATACCGCCGGAAATTGTGTTCGATGAGGTAACAAAAGGATAAGTTCCTTCATCTATATCAAGCATAATTCCCTGTGCCCCTTCAAACAGGACTTTTTCATTGTTATCAAGAGCATCATTGACTAACACCGAAGTATCAGTGACATATTTTTTCATTTTTTGACCATATTCATAATATTTGGCAAAAATATCCTCAAATTTAAGTGCCGGTTTACCATAAATTTTGGTAAATACTTCGTTTTTCTGTTCTAAGTTAGTACGTAATTTTGCTTCAAAGGTATCTTTTTCAAGTAAATCACAAACGCGAATACCAATTCTGGAAGCTTTGTCCATGTATGCTGGACCAATACCGTTTTTAGTAGTACCGATTTTTTGATCGCCCTTTGCTTCTTCTTGGTATTCATCTTGCTTGATATGGTAAGGCATGATGATGTGAGCACGATTAGAAATCTTTAATTTACTGGTGTCTATGCCTTTTTCTTCAAGATTTTTTAATTCACTAAATAAAACTTCAGGGTTAATGACCACGCCATTACCGATTACGGCACCTTCTTTTGACGCAAAAATGCCTGACGGAATCAAGCGCATCTTAAAATCTTGACCATTAATTTCAATAGTATGACCAGCATTATTACCACCGTTTGAGCGTACAGTATACGCTGCTTCATTACTCAAAAAGTCAGTGATTTTGCCCTTTCCTTCGTCGCCCCATTGACTACCAACAACTGCAACTGCTGTCATTTTTATTCACCTCATTAAATTTCTACAAATATCACGTAAATAGTCTAGCAATTTGCCTACATTTAGTCAAATTTAAATGCGAATTATTATAGGAGCCAGATTTTTAATAGTTCGATTTTTCTGTTGACAAAAAAGTATTTTTGATTATAGTTACTTCGTTTGCAAAGATTATTTATTCTAGGAGCCGATTTATTTATGAGTAATTATTTCAGTATGGAAGCCTTTGATTATGACGACATCCAGCTTGTGCCCAACAAGGGAATTATCAAAAGCCGTCATGATGCTGATACCAGTGTAAAGTTTGGAAACCGAACATTTAAAATACCTGTAGTACCTGCAAACATGGAAAGTGTCATTAACGATGACTTGGCAGTCTGGCTGGCTCAAAATGGCTATTACTATGTCATGCACCGCTTTCAGCCTGAGAAGCGTCTTAATTTTATCAAAATGATGCATGAAAAAGGCTTATTTGCTTCAATATCCGTCGGTATCAAAAAAGGCGAATATGATTTTATCGACCAATTAGTTAATGAAAATATCAAACCTGAATATATCACAATTGATGTTGCCCACGGTCATTCTATCTATGTAATTGATATGATCAAATACATTAAAGAAAAATTACCTGATACTTTCTTAACAGCAGGTAATATTGCAACTCCTGAAGCCGTCCGTGAATTAGAAGGTGCAGGAGCCGATGCCACTAAGGTGGGCGTTGGCCCTGGCCGTGCATGTATCACCAAACTTAAAACCGGTTTTGGTACTGGTGGCTGGCAACTAGCTGCTTTAAGGATGTGTAGTAAAGTAGCCAGCAAACCTTTGATTGCAGATGGTGGTATCCGTTATAACGGCGATATAGCAAAGTCAATTCGGTTTGGCGCTACCATGGTCATGATTGGTTCCATGCTTGCGGGACACGAGGAGTCTCCAGGCAATGTGATCAAAATTAATGGCAAAACTTACAAACAATATTGGGGTTCAGCTTCTGAAGTGCAAAAGGGAGCTTATCGCAATGTTGAAGGTAAACAAATGCTGGTTCCATATCGCGGACATATCGCTGACACGTTAAGAGAAATGCAGGAAGATTTACAATCTTCGATTTCTTATGCTGGTGGTAAAGACCTTAGTTCAATTAAGTTGGTTGATTATGTAATTGTTAAAAATACGATTATGGATGGCGATAAATAGCTAATTTCATGATTTTATTGCCAAATTATTAATAAATATGGTAATTATTTCTTTTTTCCGTTAAAATAAAATTTATCTCAGCTCTGGTAGGTAGTCGGTGCTGGGATTTTTTATTTTCTTCAATAGTAAATATTAGTTGATGCAGTTTAATATATGAGTACTAGCACAATTAATGCCCACAGAAAAACTCTCAAACCGGATAAATTCAGTTTGAGAGAACTGATTATATATTTAAAGCAAATTATTTTAAGAGCAAAAATTATCTTCCCACAAGATATTCATCTCATAATCTGGTCATTACTAACTATATTAAAGTATAGTTGCAGTTCAGAATCACCGTTTTTAATTTCCAATAATCCTTTACTGGGATCCAGAATTATAATCTGTAAATTAAAGACCTTATGATAATTTATATATACAGGCTGCTTAAACTTAAAAACAAAATAACGTTTCTTAATTTCATGAGGACCCAGAAGAGTGAGGTACATATTATAAGGGTAGGCATGGTAGCCTTCATTTGTTATTAAAGCTGCAACATAACTAACAAAATTGTTTTTATGTGCTTGAGGGATGCCTAGTTGGTTAATCAAATGATTAGCTACTATGTCCTGAATTTTTCCTTTTAAAGCATCTATTTTAATTATCACTGGCCGTTTAAAATAATTGACAATTGAACCAATTGTTCGTTTAGTGGACAGTATTCTTTGCCACAGAGCCATTTTTAGCCCATCATCTGAAAAAAAGGAAAAAGTTATTTTGGGAATATTTATATTTTTATAACCTTGTTTAGTCTTTGAGGAAACTAATAAATAATCGTATTTTGAATAATCAATATTTTCCAATTCATAAGAATAAACAAAAGTATAATTTGCATTATATTTATTTAAATCAAGTTTATCTATTAAGTGTTCACTGGCTAATTTACCATAGTCGTTTACAACCAAGAAGTTAGTGGGAAAGTAACTGTTTTGTTTTTGATGAATCTTACTGTATAAGCCCAGAACTATATCGTTAAACAGGCTGTCATTTAACTCTTTTTTATTATAATCAGCGCAAGAATTATATAAAGCAACGGTTAAAGAACTTGTTGCAAAAATTTTGCGAGCAACCTTTTCAGTTGCCAGTTCTAGGTTGAAGCAAACAAAGTCATATTTTTTCTTAAGGTATCTGATAAAGAAACTGCGATAAATGTATGCAGCAATATCAGAATCTTTATTAATGCATAGTGACATTTGCTCTTTTAAAATAGCACAAACTTGTTTAACCTGTAATTTTACTTGCTGAGAGCAGGTTTTTAATTTATCCAGATCAGGAATTTGATTAATTTCGGAATTAATTAGTAAAAAAATAGCTAAGCATAGTTCTTCTTTGACACTATTTTTAATTAATTTTGCTGCAATTAAAAATGCCTTGTCATGCATCAATTCAACTTTAAAATTATGATTAATTTTTAAACTAATATCTGGCCGCAATTTATAAACTAGCAGATATTTTGTTACTTGCTTGAAGCCATTATCCGTTAAAGGAAAATCATATTCATGAATTAATTGGAGTAAAGTCTGACTTTTATTTAGTAATTCAGTTTTAGTAACGCCATATTCAGTAAAAGCATATTCTGGTAGCAAAGCGTCTTTTTGTTCAAAACTATAGACATCAAATAAATCTATCAAGCATGAACGAACAGCACCCGTTTTACCTACTACTTTCATGCCATAGTATGGAACAGACTTCACTTTTAAATTATAAATACTTAAAAATTTTTTCACATCACGCATATCCTTATTGATAGTCGCGGTACTAAAATTTAATTTGCTCGCCAGCTGGTCGATTTTGATGTAGTTTGGACTCGCACACAGAAATCTGCAAATTTTGGCAATACGTAACTTATTACGAAACAAGTAATTAAACTTGAGATTTAAATATTCAGAACAATTTTCCTTTAATAATTTCAACCAGTCACTTTCTGCTAAAGAATAATCAAGCAAATATCCTTTAGCTCTTTGATTGATAATTTTGACATCATGACCGTTATTACGAAAAGCCTTATTAATCTGCTCAAATTCTGTATTTAACGTTCGCGCAGAAATCCCGCTTTTCTTTTTTAATTCAGAAATAGTAAGTAAATCATTGTTTAAAAAAAGATTTAACAATTCAATTTCACGGTAAGTTAAATTCAACATTGTTTTGCCGTCTTCCTTTTTAAGACAATATTAATACTTACTTTAACTTAAAACTTATGCTTTTTCTAATAATGACTTGCGTAAACTCAAATATTCTGCTTCAGTCAGACCCAACTTGTCAGTTGCATACTGATAAATTGTGCCGTATTCGCGCATTATTTTGGTAATTGAAGCAGTAATAAATTCTTCTCTGGTGTCAAAAAGGGCATACATATAATCTGCAACTTCTTTATTACCAGTTTGTTGCAAAAATTTTTGATAGTAACGAGCATTTTTCTTAACACGTGCTCGTTTAGTTAGCATATAATCATAAACCAGTAATTCTGCTGGTACGCCCAGAATTCCTTCCAGGACCATGAAGCCAAAGCCGGTTCTGTCTTTACCGCCACGGCAATGTTGTAAGCTGGGTAAATACTTACTTTGAGCTGTGACTTTAATGGTGTTACTAAAAGCCTCTATGCTTGCAGGACTATCGACAAAGGATTCTTGTTGTCTGATCATCTGATCATTACCAGTTTCACCTTTAGCCAATGCTTCTTTGGCCTTTTCTTTCATATCTTTTCCGGTATCCAAACTTTGGGCTCTACCGGCGATGGCAGCTGTTTTAGCATTAGGATCAAAATTAAAAGTATGAATTGCAGGATCAATAACAGGATTAGGCGTATCTTTAACTTCAATTGCGCTACGGAAATCGATAATCGAATGTAACCCCAAATTTTTAACAAAAGTGAATCCAGAAGGCTCTAAATTGTGCAAATAATCAGAGCGATAAACTTGCCCCCATTTGATTCTCATGCCAGCACTTGTGCGGTAGCCACCAATATCACGCAGATTATACATCCCCGGAACGGGCAGTATGCGATAGCCAAATAATAAGGGCTCGTGTTTCTTAAAATTCAGAATGAAATATGTGGGCCTAACAGTTGAGTAAGAAAATTGAAAACAGACCTGAGTTTTATTACTGGTTAACAAATACTTTTTTTCTTTAGTATATTTGTCGTTATCCAGAGTCCAATATAATTCATAATCAGGTAAATTTTGTTCATCTGTCTTAATATCTACTTCTGTTTGACCATCATCTAAAACATATGCTTCTGCGTAGTCTATTTTCATTAGTTCTTTCCTTGCACTTGTTCAATATATTCTTTGATTGGTGTAGGCGCATCATAAGCTGCCATTTGAAAGTTTATTTCGAGTCCTGAGTCAACCAATTTATCTAGTGCATCCTTTTCTTCTGGAGTAAAGCACAGGTCATTGTTGTAGCGAATTGTACGTTCTTTACGCTCTCTCATACCACCAAAATTAACTGACTTAATGTCAACCCCGCCTTCGATTAAGTGCAATAAATCAAGGGTACTGGTCAATATTAAAAAGGTGGTCTTTTTTATAGGATTTTTCTTGTAAACTCGAATAAATTTATCAACTCCAAAAACATGCACGATATAACCAGGAGCAGCCATTTTCAACACTTGCTCTTGTACTGGGTTACTAGCTGCCCTATCACTGATGCATATGATTTGCTCAGCACCAACATGACGCAGCCAGGAACTAGCAACCTGACCGTGAATTAATCTGTCATCAATACGAGTCCACTTGATTGGCATTTTGTTTCTCTCCTTCTTTTGCTTTTTCAGTAATATTCACTAACGCTTGCGGATAAGTTCTTTCAATAATCTTTTTAGCTTCTGCTAAATTTTCAGGATTGCTCAAGCATAGCTCCAGTAAAACTGGCATATTTAATCCTGAATAAACTAAGACATTCTCATTTGTCAAAGTTAAATACGTAGATACATTAGCAGGGGTACCACCAAAAATATCAACTAAGATAAGAGTTTCCGTATTTTTTTCGTTAAGCGCCTTTAATTTAGTTTGAATTTCCTCAAGACTTTCTTCATAAGTTTTACCTTTAGTAACAGATAAAACTGCAACATTTTTTTGCGGCAGTCCAATAATCATTTCAGCCGACTTTAATGCTTCCTGAGCAAACAAGCCGTGACTGGCCAAGATAATATTTATAGCCATCAGTAACCTCCTTACAAATTATTTGATAATTCCCATTACTGCTAAAACTGTTCCTAAAATCAAAATAGCAAATATTAACCAAGTTAAGTATTTACGTGGTAAATATGAGTGTAATTTATAAAGACCTAAGG
The DNA here is from genome assembly GCF_003693045.1 of Lactobacillus sp. ESL0259. NCBI lineage: Bacteria > Bacillati > Bacillota > Bacilli > Lactobacillales > Lactobacillaceae > Lactobacillus > Lactobacillus sp. ESL0259. Next base: position 87,584 of record NZ_REHP01000011.1, read on the forward strand.
TAAACAGCAAAGGTAACAGCTTTGGCATCACGCCGTCTAATAATTTTTGGATGACAATTTTTGTACCCTTGGTATAAATGACTGTACCAACATTTATTTTGACGTATTGGGCAATAAGTGCGCCTATAACCATGACACCGATCGCTGTTGAAATATTAATTATCTTTTGCATAACCTTCTTTTGGTTACCACTTTTAATAAATTCTGTACCCTTTTCGTAACCAAAAATAATTCCATAATATTTAACAACAATATTGATTCCGTTATAAATGACAAACATCAAAATTGGCCCTAATACATTTCCTTGTAATGCATAGGCTGCACCAATACTGCCGGCAATAGCCTGAATGGTTATTTTAAAGACACTGTCACCAATACCAGCTAATGGTCCCATCATTCCGGCTTTGATAGCAACAACTGCTTCTTTTTCATCTTCGCTGGTTGTCTCTTCAACAGCCGCGGTAATTCCCAGAATCATACCTGTTGCCGTAATTTGTGATAAAAAGTAGGTCAGATGGCGCTTCATGGCTTCTATTCTAAGTTCCTTATTATCACCATAGAGACGGCGAATAATTGGTACCATCGCATTTAAAAAGCCAATAGCCTGAGTCAAGACCAGCGTCGAAGTAACGTTTAGTCCCCAAATTTGCAATCGCCAAAAGACTTTATTTAAATCCTTACGGGTAATTTTTTTACTGTTTTTAGTTTCCACTTCATTACTCATAGGTCGTACCCCGTATCTTCATCAACTTGCTGATTATTAGAACTACTATTTTCTGAACCCATTTCGTTTTGCTTATCTATAATTTCCATAATATAGGAATAGATCACGGCAAAAATTAAAGAAATTAAGGTAACTGGCAAAATGCCTAAGTTTAAATAGGCTGATAAAACAAAGCCAAAAATTAAGAATGGCCACAATGTGCCCTTCATCATCATTGTCATTAAGATGGATAATCCCACAGCAGGCAATAAGGATGACGCTGTTCCCAAACCATTTAAGATATTACTTGGTACAACAGCCAGTATTTTATCTATTATGCCCTTTTGGAAATAAACAAACAGAAATGTTGGTATTGCTCGAATTGAAAACTGTATAAGAAAAGCAACAATATTTATTTGCATTATCCCACTTAAATCACCATTATCAGCTAGTCTTTGAGCCCACGGTTCGAAAAACTGTTTTAATACCCGTGTAACTACTATTAACTGTTGAATTAAAACGGCTACAGTAGTGGCGGCTGCGACTCCGGCAGCAATTCCTTTTGGCGTAGCACCTGTTCCTGAAGTAATTGAAACAGTTACTCCAATAATTGTCCCGACAATCATATCTGGTGTTTGATAACCCGCCATGTTGCCCAGGCCCATCCACATTAATTCCAATGTAGCGGAAATCACAAGTGCTGTTGGTAAATCTCCCAGGATAAGTCCTACAACCGGTCCAACCAGCAAAGGCCTCCGAAACATTTGCGGTCCTTGATCGTCAAATGAACAATATCCTGCCCAAATTGCGATTAGCAAAGCTTTTACAAGACTCATTAACGTACTCCTTTCATCCAAATAACTTTTAGTTATTCAATTAATACATTGTCAGTATAAAATAGCGCTTTCATAACCTCCATGGATTTTTTATCGTTTAAAATTGCAAAAAAATAGTAGGAAGTCAGCTTAAAAGTAATCAAATAAACCAAGCTTATATTATTTATACAAACTTGGTTTATTTCATTTAATTAAATATAGAACTAACTATTTTTGGGCACACGCACTAAATTATCTCTCACTAAACATTCTGCAATTTCTACTGTGTTGCTGGCTGCGCCTCTTAACAAGTTATCAGCCACGACCCACATATTAAATGCACCAGGATTTTCTCGATCTTGACGAATACGTCCTACGAAAGTCTCTTTTTTACCAGCTGCTAAAAGTGGTTGGGGATAGATTTGATTTTCAGGGTCATCCTGTAAAACAAGGCCAGGAGTTTTTACAATTTCCTGCTTTATTTCTGCAGTCGTTGCCTTTTCATCCTTCAGCACAAAATAAACCGTTTCCCCATGACCAATTTCAACCGGCACGCGAACACAAGTAGCAGTGACTTTAATCTTCTTTGAGTCCTGATCATTAAACAAAATCTTTTTGGTTTCATGAATCATTTTCCATTCTTCGTGCGTGTAGCCATCATCTTCAAAAACATCAATTTGCGGTAACAAGTTAAACGCCAGAGGATAATGCTTTTTAGCAGATGCGGTTGGCAGAATTTTAGCTGCTGTCTTTTGCTTATTCAACCTATCTTGTGCTTGCTGCAGCAGCTCCGCCCAAGCTGCTTTACCAGCACCCGAGACGGCTTGATAAGTCGAAACAATAATTTGCTTAATTCCCCATCTAACGTGCAGCGGATAAAGCGCAGCTACCATCTGAATGGTCGAGCAATTAGGATTAGCAATGATGCCATGATGATTAACTAATTGGTCATCGTTAACTCCGGGAACAATTAAGGGCACATCATCAGCCATACGAAAAGCACTAGTATTGTCCACACATACCGCTCCTCTTTTGACAGCTTCAGGCAATAATTTTTGTGACACCGCACCACCTGCAGATGATAAAACTAAGTCCACTCCCTTAAATGAATCAGGTTGTGCTTCTTCTACTGTAATTGCTTGATTTTTAAATGTTAGTTTTTTACCTGCTGACCGTTTAGAAGCTAGTAACTTGATTTGTTTGACTGGAATTTTAGACTTTTCCAGTTCACTAATTAAACGTTGACCTACTGCACCTGTGGCACCCAGAATTGCAACTACGTATTTTCTCATCAATTTTCACCTTTTTCTGCTAAAAATTTTTGCATACGGTTCATAGCCGTATGCAAGTTTTCATCGCTGGCAGCGTATGAAAAACGAATATAGCCTTCACCGCCAGGACCAAAAGCATTTCCGGGCGTGCCCCCGACTTTAGCCTTGTGAGCTAAGTCCAGTGCAAAGGCTTCATCGTCTTGACCATAACTTGCTGGTATTTTGGCAAAAACATAGAATGCCCCTTCACTGGCATGGGTTTCAAGGCCCATATTGTTTAGCGCACTAACAATATAGTTCCGCCTTTTTTGATAAATTGGCCGGGCCTTTGCTGGATCCTGATCACCATTTTCCAAGGCCTCAGTAGCTGCCGCTTGTGCAGGATTAGATGGAGCTGTTACCAAAAATGCGTGCATCTTTGCAATTAAACTAATTAAAGCAGCTGGTCCTGTTACATAACCCAGACGGTAACCAGTCATAGCGTGAGACTTGGACAAGCCATTAATTAACAAAGTACGTTCGGGTAAATAACGCGCAAGCGAAATATGATTAAAGTCATACGTTAATTCACTATAAATTTCATCAGAAATAACATAAAGATGATGTTTTTTAATAATCGGTGCGATTTGCTCTAAAACAGAGCTGGGACATTCTCTGCCAGTAGGATTAGTAGGATAGTTAAATAAAATCGCTTTAGCATGAGGATGCTCATTTAAAGTTTTTTTCAGTGCCTGCGGGGTCAACACGAAATTCGTATCTGCCGTATTGATGGCAACTAATTCAGCTTTAGTGTATTGAATTAGCGGAAAATAAAGAGCATAAGATGGCGTAGGCACAATAATTTCATCACCTGGTTGAAATAATGCCAACATGGTTGCAGCTATGGCCTCCGTCGCACCAACTGTGACGATAATTTCACTTTCAGGATCATAAGTTAAGTCTTGCTTGCGTTTTAGATAATTGCTGATAGCCTGACGCAATCTGGGTGTTCCTTTTTGAGCCGAGTAATGCGAATCATTATCTAAGATACTTTGGGCTGCAGCTTTTTTGACATGTTCAGGTGTATTTAAATCAGGTTCTCCTAAAGTTAACTTGATTAAATCAGGAATATCGTCAACTTGTTGGGCAAAAGCACGAATACCAGAAGGTGGAATTTTTGCCAATGGAGTATGAATAATTGAAGTTAAATCATTAGCTAATTGGGGCATTTTGTTCTCCTTGTAATTACAAAATCTGGTCTAAACCGACCACTAAATCTGTTAAATCCATTACTCGGCTCAAAGCTACTTTAACGCCCTGCATAAATGAAGAACGGGAAAATGAATCTTGTCTAATAGTTAAAGCTTCGCCAGGGCCGCCAAAAAGGACCTGCTCATGAGCTATATAGCCAGGTAAACGAACGGAGTGAACAGGAATGCCATCATAATTGGCACCGCGAGCTTGAGAATCATTCTCAGTTTGTGAACAATTTTCTGAATTGCGGTTTTCTGCAATTAATTTAGCAGTCGCAATAGCCGTAGCACTAGGGGCATCCCTTTTATCAGCATGATGCATTTCAATGACCTCTGCATCAGGAAAATACCGCGCCGCTTCTTGCGCGAATTTCATCAATAAGACAGCTGATAAACCAAAGTTAGGAACAATAATGCCGCCAATTTTCTCTTTTTGTGCAATTGCTTGTAACTTTTTAGTTTGCTCAGGCGTTAAACCGCTTGTCCCCACAATTGGATGCATATGATGCTCCAACGCAAATTTAGTATTTCTATAAACTGCTTGTGGAGTAGTAAAATCAATCCAGATATCAGCAGCAATATCGACCATTGCTAAATTATCAAATCGCTTAACCTCAGGCTCGAAATCCGAACTGCTAGAGGCTGTGGGTGCTAAAACTGCTACCAATTGACAATCCGGTAATTTTTCAACTAATTGGACAGCTTGCCTGCCCATGGATCCTGTGGCACCAGCTATCAAAATTTTCTTCATTACTCTACTCCTAGTTCTAGTGGCAATTCATGCAATAATGCTGCTTCACTTAAACCTAAATGAAGAGCTAATTGCCGCTTTTCTGTCTCATTTAAAGCCACAAGCGGTAACCGGCAGCCGCCAGCTGGCAACCCTTGGGCGTTAAGGACGGCTTTAACAGGTGCCGGCGAAGGATACATAAACAAAGCTTGCATTTTTGGCATTAATTGTCTTTGCAATTTACCTGCTGCAGCGATTTTGCCCTGATCTAAGTCATCATACATTTCCCGCATAGCTTTGCCATAAATATGAGAGGCTACCGAAATTACTCCTTTTGCACCTAAGACCTTAGCCGTTAAAGACTGCAGGTCTTCACCTGTATACACCAAAAAATCATTGGCTGCATGTTCAACAATATATTCTAAGTCTTCTAAGTCAGCACATTGCTTAACACCAGCAATTTTTGGATTATGCGATAACTCAACCAAAGTTTCTTTAGTAATCTTAATTCCTGTTCGACCCGGAATGTTATAAATAATGATTGGTACCGGTGAATTTTCAGCCACCTTTTCAAAATGAGCTGTAATTCCCCTTTGATCCGGCTTGTTATAGTAAGGTGCTACTACCAGTGCCATATCAATACCGGGAATTTGTCCTACTTCTTGTGTAAACGCAACGGTCTGTGCAGTATTATTGCTGCCCGTACCGGCAACCACTGGCACACGTCCAGCAATTATTTGAGCGAATTTAGTGTATAATTCAATCTTTTCGTCATGGGTCATTGTTGCTGTTTCACCAGTCGTACCGCCAATGACGAAACCATTGCTGCCTGTGTTGAGTAAATGCTCGGTTAAGCGCTTCAGACCAGGATAGTCAACTTTATCTTCCTTATTAAAGGGCGTAATTAGCGCGGTCATTAAATCTGCCTTGTCAAAATTAGTCATGTTTTTTTCTCCTTTTGAGCTACATGTGACTCTTTAAAAAACCTACCATTGCTTTAATTCCTATTTCTATGGCTTCTTCGTGCGGGTTAAAGGTTGCAGAATGAAGTTGGGAATTATCATTTACGCCTAGCCAGAACATGGTGCCGGGAATTTGTGCTAGTAAATAGCCAAAGTCTTCACCTGTCATAGCCGGTTGCATCTCTTGGTAATTAATTTGAGGATTTTCCTTCATATAATTAATAAACTCGCTTGTGATTTGCGGATCATTTTCTACTGGCCAATAGCCACCCTGATTAAGTTGCAAATCAACCTTAGCATTATAGCTGTGTGCTATTCCTTGAGTTATCTCCCGCAGACGCTGATCAATTTTTTCAATCATTTTTTGGGTTAATCCGCGAATGGTTCCTTCTAAATGAGCATGACCGGCAATCGCATTTCTAACTGTTCCAGCCCTAACTTTTCCTATTGTAATAACACCACCTGCAATGGGATCAATACTGCGCGAAATAATTGTTTGAATTTGCTCTATTAACGCAGCTGCAGCCACTACCATATCGTTAGCTTGCTGCGGATACGCCGCATGTCCATCCTTACCATATAAATCAATATTGATTTCAGTTGTCCCCGCAAATAATGTTCCTAAGCGGCAGCCAATTGTACCGGTAGGTAAATCTGGAGTATCGTGCAAAGCAAAGAATTCATCTGGGCGCCATTTACCAGTAAAAATTCCTGCCTCATAGGCTTTTTTACCACCACTCTCACTTTCTTCAGCTGGCTGGAAAAAGAACAACAAATTGTCCTGTGGTTGGTGCTCGCAAAAATAAGCCAAAATTCCAAGCGCTACTGTCATGTGGATGTCATGACCACAGGCATGCATTTGACCATAATTGTGGGAAGCAAACGGCAGGCCGGTCTGTTCTTGAACTGGCAAGCCATCTATATCTGCACGATAACCAATCGTTTTTTGCGGTTTTTTCCCTCTAACTCTAACTAAAATAGCTGTAGGCAGTTCAGGGCATGTGCGAATTTCAATGTATTTTTGATTAAAATTACCAATAACTTGCAAGAGATATTTCTGTGTGTGGTATTCGTGCAGAGCTAACTCTGGAATCTGATGCAAGTCACGCCGAATTTTAATTAGTTGCGCGGAAGTTAACATTAATTCACAGCTTTCTTAATCCCGGCTCAATTCCTGTCTTAGAAGCCGTTTTTTGATCACGCATTTTAATAATTTTTGCCGGTACTCCGGCAACGACACTGTTTGCAGGTACATCCTTAGTTACTACTGCTCCAGCAGCTACTACCGCATGGTCACCTACTTGAACTCCTTCTAAAACCACTGCATTGGCGCCAATTAAAACATCCTTGCCAATTTTCACAGGTTGTGCCGAAGCCGGTTCGACAACTCCGGCAATCACCGCGCCTGCCCCAACATGGCTGTTCGCACCAACAATTGCTCTGCCTCCTAAAACAGCGTTCATGTCAATCATGGCATTTTCGCCTATTTCTGCTCCAATATTAACGACAGCCCCCATCATGATCACCGCATTTTTGCCTATTTCAACGTTTTCACGAATTAGGGCCCCCGGTTCAATTCTGGCAGAAATATTTTTCAAATCTAGCAACGGAATGGCAGAATTACGACTAACATTTTCCACTTGGTAATCAGCAAATTTGTCAGAGTTTTTTGCTAAAAAAGGTCCCAAGACTTGCCAGTCTCCCAAAACGACCCCAGTATGATTTTCAATAAAAGTTTTGCAGTCTGCTGGCCAGTTTAATTGAGACAAATTTCCTTTGACATAAACTTTAACTGGTGTTTTTTTGGTTGAATTAGCAATAAAGTCAATAATTTCGGTTGCCGTCATTTTTTTCATATTTATAATTTATCCTTCCATTTGATAAAAGCGATCATGACTAACTAGATCCGCATAAGTTTCACGTGTAACTACTTCTTGTGCTTGCCCATTTTCTGCAAAAACAACAGCTGGCCTAGGAACACGATTATAATTAGATGCCATACTATAGCCGTAAGCACCAGTTGCTAAAACCGCAATTACATCTCCGGGTTTGCTTTTAGGCAGTGCCAATTTGTTAATAATAATGTCACCAGATTCACAATAGCGACCTGCGAGCTTGACTGTTTCTACAGGCTTTGCTTGCGAATTTTCTGCTAATACTGCCTCATATTCTGCCTGATAAAGTGCCGGTCTGATATTATCTCCCATACCACCATCAACTGCTACATAAGGCAAAAGCCCTGGTACATCTTTCCGTGAGCCAATTGTATATAGGTTATAGCCGGCCTCACCGACAATTGAACGTCCTGGTTCAATCCAGATAGCCGGCATTTTTAAGTGATCTTCCTGTACACACTTTTTGACTGTCTGTACGATTTGACCAACAAAGGTGTGAGCAGTTACTGGATTATCCTGCTTGGTATACCTGATGCCGAAACCGCCTCCCAAATTTAACACCTGAGGTTGATAGTCATATTTTTGTTTCCAATCGCTGACTAACTTCAGCAACTTCTCTACTTCAAGTTTAAAGCCCTCAGCTGCCAAAATTTGCGAACCGATATGTGCGTGCAGTCCAATTAATTCCATTTGTGCGTCAGCTCTAACTTGTAAAAATGCCTGTTCAGCCTGACCTGAACGAATGTCAAAGCCAAATTTGCTGTCCTCTTGACCTGTTTGGTCATATTCATGTGTATGAGCAGAGACCCCTGGAGTTACTCTCAACATTACCTGCACGCGAGTATTAGTTTGTTTTAAAATCCTTTTTAACAGTTTAATCTCAGTAAAATTATCTAAAATAATCACGCCCACATGGTTTTGGACAGCCATTAACAATTCATCTGGGGTTTTATTATTACCGTGAAAACTGATTTTTGCCGCAGGAAAACCGGCTTGCAGCGCGGTATATAATTCACCTCCAGAAACAACATCCACATGTCCGCCCAGCTCATTAATTACTTGGTAAATTGCCATCGTAGCAAATGCCTTACTAGCATAACTAATGGCATAATTTATCTGCTCTTTTTCAAAAGCATTTTGGAAAGCCTGAAATTGCCGTTTGATTTTCTGGACGTCATAAACAACTAAGGGGGTACCAAACTTTTTTGCCAGTTCCAAAGCGTCTACTCCCCCAATTATCAAATGACCCTGGGTATTAGTTTGATAATAATCATTAGCAGTCATTTAAGTCTCTCCCTTTTTGTTAAATAAAAAAGGCTCTTTTGTTGTACCTAACAAAAGAGTCCTTCAAGTTATTATCTGGTATCAATTTTGTCGATAGCGCTCCGCGAACATAAAATTGCGACAGTCCGTAACCTGTTTGATTACGTCCCAGCTTATTAATTACCGCAATAATTAATGCTTCGGCAACCGCCCCTTTGACTAGTTTCTTAGTTTTTGCAGAAACTCCACCAGCTACTCTTGTTGGTTGCAACCTCTTCGATTTATTAAAATATTATTATTAATTAATATGATTGTCAACCATTTTCACTGACAATTGCTTTTTAATTTTTTAAATAAAAATCTTGTTTTTAAAATTTATTTATTTTTTATCTTGTAAAATGCTATTAACACCAACATTTTCAGCGCAAATTTTAATGCAATAATATGACCCAAAACAGCCGCTTTACTGAATAACAACTTTCTTTTGCAGTTGAAGATTAAAATTTTAATGTTAAAATCCAATACTAATTACTTAAATTAAATTTAATTGTGAAAGGTATTAACATGAAAGTTGTTAAATTTGGTGGTAGTTCTCTAGCTGACGGAGAACAATTTCAAAAAGTTTTAAAAATTATTAATGCTGATCCAGCTCGTAAAGTGATCGTGACTTCTGCTCCTGGCAAAAGGTCTAAAAACGACACTAAAGTAACAGATTTATTAATTACGTATGCAGAAAATGTTCTTAATAACCAAGATTACAGTGCAACGGTAAAAGCAATTTGGTCCAGGTATCAGGATATCGCGACCTACTTTCAAATATCTGGGCAATTAGTAAAGCCTTTGTTACAGGAATTACTCAATCTACCCCAAATTTCTTATCCAAACGAGGACTTTTTAATGGCTGCCTTTAAAGCACATGGTGAAAAACTTAGTGCACAGCTTTTAACTTTAGTTCTGCAAAAGCGCCATATAGCCGCTCGCTTTTTGGATCCCGCAGAAGCTGGCTTTATGGTTACTAGTAATGCTAACGATACTCAAGTTCTACCAGAAACTTACGAAAATTTACAAAAATGGGCACAAACTGCAGATTTATTAGTCGTCCCCGGCTTTTATGGCATTACACAAGATGGCTTAATAGCAACTTTTTCTCGGGGTGGATCAGATATTACCGGAGCAATTTGGGCCCGTGGAATCAAAGCAGATTTATATGAAAACTTTACGGATGTAGATGCAATCTATGCAGCTGACCCTAGAATTATTGCGCATCCCCGTGCCATTAAGTTTATGACATACCGTGAGTTGCGGGAGCTATCATATGCTGGATTTTCTGTTTTCCATGATGAAGCCATTATTCCCGCAATTGAAGGCCGGATTCCCGTAAACGTCAAAAACACTAATCATCCGGAACTGCCAGGAACAATGATTGTCCCGCAAAATAGTTTTACCCCGCAAAGCACAATTACAGGTGTGGCAAGTTCTGGACATTTTGCCGCATTATATTTACATAAATATTTACTAAATAAAGAAGTGGGATTTACACTTAAATTACTGCAAATATTCTATAAATTTAATATATCATATGAACATATGCCATCAGGAATTGATGATTTGACCGTTATTTTTGATAAAAGGCAATTTGATAAACAAATTCGTCAGCAAATGTGTCTTGCAATTCAACAAGCACTTCAACCTGATCAACTAGAATGGATTGATGATTATGCCATCATTATGGTGGTTGGAGAAGGGATGCGCAACAAGATTGGTGTAATGAAAAATATCACTCTGCCTTTAGCAGAAAAGCATATTGCCATTCATATGATTAACCAGGGTGCTTCACGCATTTCAATCATGCTAGGCACCAAAAAGGCAGACGCAGCTGCCGCTGTTAAAGAAATTTATCACCAGTTTTTTAATTAATTTAAGGAGAAATTTTCATGATACAACTACAAAAAGTTCACGGCTCACAGAATAAGTTTTTTCTACTTGATCAAACTCAATTTCAAACACCGTTATCTAAGGGAGAATTAGTCAACTTGACGCAACAGATAACTAAGCCGGAAAGTGGCTTACTTAATGGTGCTGACGGTTTACTAGTGGTCAGCAATTCAGACCATGCGCAAACTCTAGGAAAAATGGAAGTTATCAATGCTGACGGTTCTTTTGCTTCCATGTGTGGTAACGGGTTAAGGACAGTCGGCCGCTATTTAGCACAAAAATACCATAAAGAAACATTCAAAGTTGAAACTATGCAAAGCGATTTGCGTGTCAGCTGTCAGCCAGATTGGGCGCCAAAGGTTAAGGCAATCAGTGTTGAAATCAGCCCGGTTAGTTTTGCAGCTGCGGCTCTGCCCTTTACTAATCTAGGTTATTCTGAATTAAATAATCAAGAAGTGCCAGAACTGGCACCAGAATTGAAGTTTTCAGCAGTTGCTGTCCCTAACCCCCACTTGATCAGCTTTGTTTCCGATGATGTTTTCAAAAGCGACTTATTAGCAAAATTAGGCAAAAAACTAAATCAAAAAAATCCTTATTTTCCAGATGGGGTAAATGTTAGTTTTGCTCAAGTTTTGAGTGCGCACCATCTATTTGTACGTACTTTTGAGCGAGGTGTAGGCTTCACCAATGCCTGTGGTACAGCCATGTCAGCTGCAAGTCTAATTTACGCTTTGACCTGCCAGTCAATGAATCTGTTTGACAAACTACTGACTGTTTCTAATCCTGGCGGCTTTGTTCAAACTAAAGTTCATCGCCGTGGCCATAACTATTGGATAGAATTAATCGGAAATGCTACGATTACACATTATATTGACACTGCAGAAAGTGAATTGCACCAGAAGCATCCCAACTTTAATAACTTTAAGGTTACGCCCACCTCAGAAAATGAGGCCTATCAAAAATTTATGGCCAATCAATATAACATAAAATAATTTTGAGATTACATAAAAAAAGCCCGAAATTAAAATATTCAAATTTTATTGTGAGAGATTTAAAGTTAGAAAATATTTAGTCTCTAATAATTAAATAGCTTTTCTACGTTTAACAAAAAATATTTAAGAGTCGCTCAATCGCCATTTTGAAGTGACTTTATAGCCTTTCTTTTTCATAATAGTGAAGTAAAATATACTTGATAAAGCGATTTCACAAAAAGGAGTGCTGTAAAATGTCAGAACCAGATTATCAAAAATTAGTTCAAGAAATGCGTAGCGAATTTAAAAAAGGTGACGACCAACGTGACGAAGGCTTACCAACACAAATTCCCGAAGTAGAAAGATTTGATAATATACCTTATGGTAATGATCCCAAGTATCAGATACTTGATGTGTACTTACCACAAAAAAGAACTAATGGAAAACTACCGGTTATCGTCAATATCCACGGTGGCGGCTGGGTATATGGCACTAAGGAAACATACCAGTTCTATTGTTTAGCCCTTGCTAAAGCAGGCTTTGCAGTAGTTAACGCCAATTACCGGTTAGCACCTGATGTTGTATATCCGGGCGAGTTAGATGATATTAATCGGGTATTTCATTGGGTAGCCGAAAAAGAAAATGCCACTAAATATCAGTTTGACCTAGACAACGTCTTTATAGTTGGAGACAGTGCTGGCGGTCAAATGGGTGAACAAATTTTAGCAGTTTACACCAACAATGAATATCGTAAATATTTCGGTTATTCTGTACCTAACTTAACTATTAAAGCTGCTGCTTTAAACTGTGGCGCTTACTTCTTAACGGAAATTAATTCAATTGCCGGTGCACCCGAAGCTTATTTCAGACCTGAAATTCGCATGGATAAACACGATGAATTAAATGTAGAACAATTCCTAACACCGGCATTGCCACCCCTGTTTATCATGACTTCTACCGATGATTTTCTGCGTGATAATGCCTACATGCTTTCAGGTTATCTCCACGCTAAAAACATTTACCATGAACTCCATTTTTATGGTGATAATGACCATCGTCGGGGACACGTTTTCCACGTTAACCAAAAAGACGATTTAGCCAAGCAGTGTAATGAAGATGAGTTAAACTTCTTCCGCAAATATCTCAATTAAATAATAACTACCAAAACTGGTTGAACTAGTATAATTTAGTTCGACCATTTTTAGTAAAGGAGAAAAATATCATGGTGCGTGATAAGCATGAATTGGTGCACTTAGATGAACTTCCTGTTTTTATCAAGGTTCATCAATATCCGGGCTCTTCAGAAGTACCTCCTCACTGGCATCAAAGTATTGAGCTGAGTTTTACACTAAGAGGAAAAATTGACCATTTTATTATTGGTGGGGTAGATCATGAAACGCATCCTGGCGAAGTTTTAATAATTAATACCCAAGTTGTTCATAGCGTGCGCAATCTTAACAGCTCTAAAAATGATCTGGCTTTATCCCTGCTTTTTCCTTATCCCTTAGTATTACAAATGTTTCCTGAAATGGACCATTATCAATTTGAATTGCAGCCCCTTGCAAAATTAAGTTTAGAGCAAGTAGAGCAATATCATTATTTACAAACTTTATTGAGTAAAATTATTGCCATAAAATCTGCACCAGCTAAAGCTTTTAAAAATCTGGACTTAACTATTCTTAGCTATCAAGTTTTAAATATTCTACTCAAATACTTTTTAAAACAACGAGATAATAAGGGCCAAATATCACGTAACTTAATTATTACCGAACATTTGCGCCATGCTCTAGATTATATTCAAAATCATTACCAAGAGCCAATTACACCCCAAAACATTGCGGACAGCTGCCACTTATCACGGCAATATCTGCAACGAATTTTTCATCAAAATATGGGAACTACTATCGGTAAATATCTTAGGAATTTCCGGGCACAAAAAGCATATCAAGATTTATGTCATACTGCTATGACTCTCACAGCAATAGCAATGAAAAACGGCTTTAGTGGTATCCGCTCTTTAAATAGAGCAATGGTTGATTATTATGGCCAAACTAGTATGCAAATTAAAAAAAGTTCCTCAGCGCCAAATCAAAGCTACTGAAAGCGTTATTTTAACTGTAAAAAGAGAGTAATATATTATTAAAACTAGTATTAAATAAAAAAGAGGCAATTAATATGAAAAAATTTAATCCAAAATCTGGATTATTCAAATGTGCTTTATTATCAATATCATTAATGTTAATGATAGCACCACAAATTTCTTCAGTACTGCCGTTGATGTACTCATCATTTCCGCAAGTTTCACGGGCTGCCGTAGAAACATTAAGCACAATTCCTAATATTGGAATTGTTGTAGGTCTGATTATAAGTCCCTTTTTAATAAAACTGATCGGAACCAAGCCAACGGTTATTACTGGTTTAGCAATTGCTTTACTGGCAGGCACATACCCAATGTACGCAGCAAGTTATACACCAATTTTAATTTCCCGTTTTCTTTTAGGAGCCGGGATTGGTCTCTTTAATTCATTAGCTGTTAGTCTGCTGTCCAAATTCTATCAGGGCAACGAACTATCAACCATGCTTGGTTTTCAAAACTCAATGGGTAGTGTAGGTGCTGCTGTATTTTCATTTTGTGTTGGTCTCTTAGCCGTTCTGGGTTGGCATGCAACTTTTGCAATCTACTTAGTAGCACTGCCAATCATGTTATTATTCGGCTTGGTTGTGTCATTACCAAATGAAAAAAGTAAGGGAACTGATACTGAAAATTCACCAGTTAAAGAGGAAAATAAGATCAACGACAGCGTCGTGGAAATCTCTCTTATTATGTTCTTCATGTACGTCTTCTTTATGCCAATGACTTTTAAACTACCACAATTAGCCACTACGCAAAAAATCGCCAACGTTAGTCAAATTGCTTTTGTTTCAAGTGTAGCAACTCTGGTTGGGATACCTGTCGGAATGTGTTATGGCTACTTGAAAAAGAAACTCCAAGATTTAATTTTACCTATAGGTTTGTTGCTGCAAGTCGTTGGACTATTGGCTCTTGCCTATGCTGCTAATTTACCAGTATTGGTTATTGCTGTTATTGTCTTAGGCACTGGGTTTGGTCTGTCAGTTCCTTATATTTTTAACTGGCTAGATGAAACAGCTCCGCGAAATTCGGTCAACTTTGCTACGACGATTACTTTAGTGCTCGTAAATGTTGGTTGTGCCGCTTCACCGACGATTATAGACTGGTTAGGCAGCAATTTAGGCAATGGTTCACCTCGTGCCGATATGACAATGGCTGGAGCTGGTATGATTATTTTGTTCTGCTACAGCTTGATCCACTATTTTAAAGTAAGAAAGCACTAGAAATAACTAAATATAAAAAAAGAGTTGACGTGATTTTTTCACGGCCAACTCTTTTTTTATATGTTAATTTATCCTGGCAAACTATTGCTGCTGGTTTCTTTCTTTTCTAGAAAACCAAAACATAAATAAAGGTAAAATGATAAAGCCAAAGATCATCATGAAAATTGCATACCAGTTAACACCAACGACTTGACCATTCTCAATAATGCCAAATTGCGCTTGCCAGTTATATTTAACCAGCAAAAAGATTACTAAAATTATTGACAATATTGGTACAAATATATCAGTTATGACATTCTTAGGAGCTGGTAAAATTGGTTGCTTATTTTTACCAAAGTAAAAGCAAATTACTGCCAGCGGAACAATGATAAAGCCTAAAAATCTGACCATAGCACTCAATGTAATTAAGTTAGTCATGTTATATTGAAAAGCTAAAGGTACTAAAATTGCTAATGCTTCAGAAATAAAAAATGTTTTAATAGGAAAATTATTTTTAGTTCTTTTGGTTAAAGTAGCTGGCAATTGATGTTCACGTGCCATTGCCTCCAAAATACGTGGCGCATTAAAGCTAGAGGCGACATTTATTCCCAGCATAGAAATAAGCGCACCAACTAAAATTACATCCCGCAATACTTCATTTTTAAAAATTGCACTGACTGCTACCACTTGTTTAGTCGTCATCAGCGCCTTAGGATCCAGCACCATCGCTACGGCCACTACCCCAATATAAATAGCGGCGATAACTAAAATTGCTAGTGGAATAGCCTTTGGTAAGTTTTTTTCTGGCTCTTGCATGTCTTCTGAACCAGAGGCAACTGATTCAAAACCTGTAAAAGCATAGAACGCTGAAACAACAGCCATCACAAGTCCTGTAGTAGTTAAAGTTGGTACTATTCTTTGTCCGTTTTGCGTTATTTGGTCAACAGATGACAAGCTATGTGTAGCTCCAGTGGTAATAAGTAAAACAACACCTGCCACAATAATTAAAATTAATGCAGCTAATTTGCCTGCTGTAGCCAAGTTCATAACAAGTTTCACAAACTTTTGTCCAAATAAGTTAATTACAGTAACTACTACCATTAAGATAATAAAACCAATAGTAACATTTAAAAATTTATCGGGATTGCCACCAAAAATAGAAATAGTCGATTTGATTACACCAACAGCCATTACTCCCCAGGCAACACTAGCAGAAAAGTAACGCAAAATGCCAACGTAAAAACCAACGTTATCACCAAAAGCAGCTTTAGAATAGGCATAAGAGGCACCGGATTTAGTTACATACTTAGCCGCTGCTGAAAATGAAATGGCTAAGACTGAGGCAAAAATTGCAGCAATGAAGTAAACAATTAAAGCTTTACTCCCTGCCTGACTAACTACACTACCAGGTGTTAAAAAGATACCGGAACCAATAATTGAGTTAATAGCTAAAAGAACAATCGACCAAAAGCCAAGTTTGTCTCCTGCGTTTTTGTTTTGAGTCATATTTACTCCCTACTTGGCATTTTCAACCACAAATTTAAACAAATTATTCATATACTTAGTATTAGGATTGTTGTGCAGCATTTCTGGGTGCCATTGAATCGCCAAAACAGTACCCTGTTTATTTTCAAGTCCTTCCGGTACGCCATCGCTTGCATCCGCAACTTCAAGCAAATCCGGGGCAACCTTTTTAATTAATTGGTGGTGAAAAGAATTAACCATACACTCCGTCTTACCTAATGTTTTAGCCAACAAGCTGTTTTCCTTAATTGTTACTTTATGAGTAGGTAAATCAGGTGTATGACCTTGTTCGTGTTTTAGAGTTTGCTCTGAGCGATAACTAATATCCTGGTAGAGACTGCCGCCATGTGCTACGTTAATAATTTGTGCCCCGCGACAAACTCCCAGAACAGGTTTATTAGTTTCTTCAGCAATTTTTAATAAAAGCATGTCAAAGTGATCTCTCTGAGGCCAAATGGGACCAATCTTAGGCATTAATTCTTCACCATATAAGTGCGGATCAACATCATGTCCACCAGATAAAATCAATCCTTGCACATGAGCCATTTGGCTTTTAATAACTTCATCATCTTCGGTAAAGGGAATTATAAAGGGAATCCCGCCATTTTTAACAACAGAATCCACATAATCTTCATTAACATAACTACGTCTGTATCCTGGAAACATTCCAGCAGAATCTATCATTTCAGATCCCGCAATGCCAATAATCGGTTTTGTCATTTTTCCTCCTTAATTAAACTTATACTACTAGTTATTAACATTATAATAGTTATTAGCAATTTGCGTGTGCCATTTGTTTTTAAGATTGCCCCTTAATTGTTTTATAGCAAAATACTTAAACTAAAAACAAGTCATCTATGATTTTCCTGCTATTACCGCAGTTAATAAGACTTAGTCCTTTTTTGAAATTCTATTTATTTCCCGGGAAATATTTTCAATGTCATTAAATGAAGCATTAGGATCAGAAATCAGTTGGTCTAATTTGAATTGCAATAAACTGATCTGATTAGCAGTCTTAGCATTTTCTTTACTGGAGAAATCACTAGGCGTTATCAACTTATGATTTTTTATTTTCCAAGAAGTAAAGTTTAAGTTTTTTAACAGGTTCTGATCGTGAGAAACTACAATAACAGCAAACGGATAGTTTCTTAAAAATTCTTCTAAAGCATTAATAGATGAAATATCTAAAAAGTTGTCCGGTTCATCAAGGATCAGTAAGTTATGTTCACCTAAAAGCACTTTTGCCAATTTAAAACAAACAATCTGTCCTCCACTCAAAGCACTAACGCGATTATCCAAAGATTTTTGCAAATGCAAGTCACCTAAAAGCTGCATTGTAGTGGTTTTATTAAAAATACTGTTTTTATATATTACCTCTTTTACTGTAGCTGTTTCTTCAGTTTCCTGCGCCATATTTTGTTTGAAATAGCCCATTTTTAGCTGTGGATTAAGCCAGACAGCCAGTTTCTTGTGAAATAATTTTGCTAAAAAAACTGATTTCCCAGCACCATTTTTTCCAGTTAACGCTATTTTTTCTTTTCCTTTAATCTTCAGCTCTTTAGTTATTGCAAATAATTGCTTTTTATAAACAGTAACACTTTGATTCTTGAATCTGACTATGCTGCTTTTCTGTGATAGCTCCAGGTTCATATTTTCAATATTGCCTAAAGTGATTGGCTGATGAACTTGCGGCTTTTTCAGCGTCGTTTCTGCTTTAGTTATACGCCTTTTCAGTAAAGTACTTTTACGAAAAAGGCTTTTTTCTAAACCGCTGCTATCTTTTATTTTCCAATCGGACCAAGAAATACTTTTCTTTTTCTTAGTAGATTTTTTAGCCCTAATTTCATACTCCCTTTGATCTTTTCTTAGTTTTTTAATTTCAACTTGTTTTTGAAAATACTCAGTGTTCTGCCTTTTTTCTTGTGCTCTAAGAAATTGCTGGTATTCGTCATAAGTACCCTTAAATTCATGAACTTGCTGGTCCTTGATCTGCCAGATAGCATTGACAAGCTTACTTAAAAAAGCCTGATCATGACTAATTAACAGAATTGGTTGTTTTAAACTGTCTAAGGCTTTAATTAGCCATCTTTGTTGCTCAATATCTAAATTAGATGTCGGCTCATCCAAAATTAGCAGAGTATTCTGAGTTTGATTTAACTGAAGTAATGCTTGGACAATAGCTGACTTTTCCTTTTCTCCTCCACTTTGCTCACTGTTATTTAAAATTTGTGGTACTAAAATAGTATGGCAATTTCTTTTAACTTGCCCCTCTACCTCGAAAACTGTAGGCTTTTCAGCAATAATGTTAACTAACGTAGTTTTACCTACACCATTATCACCTATCAAACCAACTATTTGCCGGTCTTGAACATTTAAATGTGGAGCTTGAAATAAAACCTCACCTTGATATTCTACTTTCAGACTAGTTATTTTAATATATTCCATATTAACACCTGCTTTTTGCTAAAGAAAAAGCACTGATAACCAAATTGCCCATAATTTGATTAGCAGTGCACAAAAAGCCAGTGAAACTAAAAAATCACCACAAAGAGACAATACTAATTTCTGATTATCGGCAAAAAAGCATGACAAAAGCTTTGGCTATCAAACTTTTTGCTTACTAATAAAACCAGAAATTAATTCTCCATTTTGGCAATAACCTCTTTCTCTAAATTATTTTAACTATATCATATTTTTTTCATTTTGCAACGTCCCAATTAATCAATCTTTGCAAAAGTTTCACAAACCATTGGCGCTTGAGGATAAAATTTTTGACCATTAGCTTTAAATTCTTCTTCAAAGAATTGATCATGAACTGTGCGCCAATATTGATAACTGCGATCTCCTTCTCCTTCATGATAAGCATGCTCTGCGGAAATTTGATTATACGGAATAATTTCTACAACTTTGTCTTGGACAACACAGACGGGTTTACCTTGACCATCGAGAATTATGTTCCAATCGCCAACTTTAGGCATATCTTCATCACCTGGTACATATTCTGAAGTTGTGGCAGTTTTTACGCCTCTCCTAACTAATTCAGCCAATTCATCTGCATCTTTTTCACTATAACCAAAAGCCCAAGCGTCAACTTTAGTGTCAGCAGCTAAATTGTGCTTAAGACAAAAATCCTGCCAAAATTGTTTTATTTCTTTATCCATTATAGCCACCATTGCGGGGTTAGTTCGTCCATTGTAGCAACTTTATCCTTTTCATAGTCCAGCATAATTTCAACTTGTTGATAATCTTTTTCCATTAACTGAACAATAAATTCGCGACAAGCACCACAAGGAGCACCATTTTTACCATCTGCCATTAATGCTAAAACTCTGCTAATTTTAGTTTCACCATTTGTAATCATATTAAAAAGAGCACTGCGTTCCGCGCAGACACCTAATCCACAGGCTGTGTCAACACAAACTCCCGTATAAATTTTTCCTGATTCAGCTAAAACAGCAGCAGCGACTCCACCAGCTTCCATATGAGGGCCAATGGCAGTGAACCCTTGTACTTTTTTCGCTGCCTCATACATTTTTTGCCATGTTTTATCCATAGTTTTCACCTGCAATTCTTTCATATAATATCTATAAAACTAAACTCAAATTTTCTTTGACATAATATTGAATTTATAGATGCCGCCATTTGAATGCACATTTTCTGTACCTGTTTGGACATAACCTGCCGTTTGATAGACTTTAATTGCGCGCAAATTAAAGTCAGCAACGGATAAAACAATTACTTTATAGTCATAGTTATCTTTGACAAAATTTTCAATGACTGAAATAAATTCGCTGCCTAGACCATGACCAGTTAGATTAGGAGCTAGTCCCAACCCAACTTCAACTTGTTCTTTTTTCTCCCTATCTGGATCAAGACAAAAGAAGGCGACCAAGTTCTCGTTTGTATCCAAAACCTGAAAGTAATTATTTTTACGTAACTGGGGAGAAATTATTTCATCATAATCTTCTCGATCATTTTTCATATCGTAAAAAGCATATTGTCCGTCATAATGCCACTCATCTGCGATAATCATGGCATTTTTTTGAGATAAAAGTGTTATTTTTTGAAAAATACTTTTATTCATTTCTTCACCTCTATTCTTTGGATATTAAAGACTAATTAATTATTTAATATACTGAAGCCCTATCCAAAAAGCAAATTTTACATAAAAAAATCCGCTTTTACTTACACAGAGGCAAAAACGGAAATTAAATTTAATTTATTATCCTTTAGTTAATAGCTGGTCCACCTGTGGCACCATATACTTGGCCTGTCACATAACTTGCCAAGTTTGAAGCCAAGAAAATATAAACATGAGCTATTTCATCAGGTTGTCCTGCGCGTTTCAACAGTACTTCCTGACCAAATGTAGCAAGAGCATCGGTTGGTTGACCACCACAAACTTGCAGAGGTGTCCAAACAGGACCAGGTGCAACACTGTTAACCCTAATTCCTTTAGGTGCAAGACTTTGAGCCAAATTAATAGAAAAGCTGACAATTGCTGCTTTGGTAGCTGCATAATCAAGCAATATTGGTGATGGACTGAAGCCTTCTAAAGAAGTCGAGGTCAGAATTACACTGCCCGGCTTCATATGCGGCACTGCAGCCTTAGCCATCTCAAACATTGAAATGATATTAACTTCAAAAGTATCGTGCACTTGATCCATTGACAAATTCTCTATGCCATCAACATTTTGTTGGATAGCTGCATTCATTACCAATAATTCTAAACTGCCCAATTCTTTGACGGCTTTTTCAACAACTTTTGCTGCTTCGCCACGTTTACGGAAATCAGCTGGCAGCAAAATTGCTTTACGTCCAGCCTTTTTAATCAGTTCAGCTGTATCTTTAGCATCTGACTCTTCTTCCGGCAAATACTGAATGGCAACATCGGCTCCTTCTTTGGCAAAGCCAATCGCTACGGCGCGACCAATACCCGAGTCACCACCTGTGACGAGGGCATTGCGACCTTTCAACAATCCATGTCCCTCATAGTCGGCCATGTCACCGGCAGGTGCAGGATCCATTTTGCTTTGCAGTCCAGGATATTCCTGTGATTGCTTAGGAAAATCATCATGATGATAACGCTTTAACGGATCTGATAAATTATTGTTCATTTGTACTTTCTCCCTTCAATGAATTCAAGTTCAAGATACCGCTTTTATAATAATAAAACAAAAATAACGCTTATTAATTCACATAAAGCCTTTATCTTTGCCCATTCTCTTGCAATGCACTATGATGAATTTATTAGGCAAAAGTAGGAGGAAATATTTAATGATTAAATCATATAAAAAGTTCTGGCAGAATATTTTTAATTTTTCTGGCACTGCTAATCGTTCAGAATATTGGTGGCCAGTGATTATTAACTGGATATTGGCTTTTATTTTGATGAATTTAGTTGAGAGCTTATTAGGTCACTCAATTAATGATATTTATAATTGGGGCGATTGGAGCATTAAGACTAGCTCTCTCATCATATCCTTTGTCGTCTGGATTGCAATGTTATCTTTGCGCTTTCGCCGTTTACATGACAGTAATCATTCTGCTTGGTGGATTCTAATTATGATAATTCCAATCATTGGCGACATTTGGTTTGTCATTTTAATGTTATTACCATCCAAAGCAAATAATTACGATTAAAAAGTATTTCCGTTTCAATAAAAATTTAACTTTATTTAAAGTAATATAAATCAGGTGCAATAATTTACCTTTAGTGTCATTATTGCGCTTTTTCTTTGCCAGCTAATATTTCTTCCGGCAATTTTTTCGCTCATCCATGTTATGCTTTTTGGTAGCTTCATTATAAAAAGTTAGTTTGCGGTCAATTACTTCTATTAATTTATCCAGTATCATCATTTATGCAATAACCTTATTAATTAATGAACCCCATCTCTATCATCAAGTCAATCGTAATAATGTTTCACATGAAAAAAGCAATTTTTTATTTAAGCATATAAAGTTTGTATAATATCTATCCTTGCTATAATTAGGAAAAGGAAGTATATTTTATGCATATTAAAAATCAGTTAGTAAATTGGCCAAAAAGTATGTTACCAACAAAAATGACACAGAAATTATTCAGCCAATTTAATCAAAAAATGGCACAGATACCACAATTATGGGAAAGAATTAATTCAAATAATTATTCATGGAATTTATCTGGACTACAACAAATTCAAAATTTATTGCAGGTTTGCGCTAAGCATAATAAACATATTGCAGAACAATTAAAACAATTATCCACAGAAGCAAATGAGCAATTAGTCTCTGTCTTTAAAAATAGCACCTTTTTAAAAATTCTTGCTCAGAAAATGCAGCTATCACCACAAACAACAAAAAAGATTCAAACTTTATTAGATAAGTTCACAAGTAGTAATAGCAAAATTTCTCCGGGTAAACTTTTGATCATAGTTTTGTTTATTGCAATGGGTGCTCAACTACCGCTAATTTTTGAAGACTCGGTTAATTTCAAAGGCATCATATTAGCAGTCTCAACTATTCTTGACTACATCACCACTGCCATTCAACTTGCTCAGCACTTTCAAAAAAATAAATCTAAAAATTAATTTTTTACAACTTAAAACCGGCAAATAAAAGGGCTGTTTCAACAACTAGTATGCAAATAGGTAATTAACTATTCGCCTTATTAGCAAATTAATAATATTGAAAATATGCTGACTCAAATATATAATCTGCCATATTTATTACCTTTTTGTTTTTGAGTTTCACATGAAACATTAATTTCGTTTATAGCACTAGTTAGCTTTTTTTATTACTTTCTAATCAAAAAACGACTATGCTAATTGCCATAGTCGTCTTTTTAACATATTTAAGCAGAATATTGGGTTAGTCCTGTCTTTAACCTTTCTAAGCCATCTTTAACCATCGCTAACGGGCAAGCAAGGTTCATGCGTAAAAAGTTGTGACCGTTACCGCGATAAATACTCCCCGGTGATAAAACCAGACCTGTTTTCTTTTCTAAGTAGTCAGCTAATTCTTGCGAGTCGGTACTAATCTGTTCAACATCAAGCCAAATTAAATATGTTGCCTTGCCTGAGACCACTTTTACTTGGGGAAGATTATTGCTGATAAACTCTTGAGCATATCTAAAATTAACGTTTAGCTGCTTAATCAATGCTTGCAGCCAATCATGACCATATTCATACGCAGCAATTGTTCCCGGAATGGCGAGCAAATTTGGTTCTGCTATTTCGTCACTATTGAGACCGCGATTAACCATAGCGCGCAGGTTACTATTCGGTACGATAGCGGTTGCTGCATGTAAAGCTGCAACGTTAAAGGTCTTACTTGGCGAAACCAAGGAAATGACGTTGTCACGTGCAGGACCATTTACTGAAAAGGCAGGAGTATAATCTGGCCCTTCGCGTACCAGATCACCATGAATTTCATCAGATAAAAGTACCACATGATGTTTAAAGCATAAATCAGCAATTTTTTGAACTTCTGCTTGAGTCCATACCTTTCCTACAGGATTATGCGGATTACAAAAAATCATTAGTGTCGTCAGAGGTAATGCTAATTTTTGTTCCAAGTCTTCCCAATTGATCTTATAATTTGAACCATCAAATTGCAGGTCATTACTTAAAACGTGTCGACCGTTATTTTCAATTGAATTATAAAAAACATTGTAAACTGGTGCTTGCACTAAAACATTGTCACCAATGTGAGAAATTCGCCGCACAACTGCAGAAATTGCTGGTACTACACCCGTAGTAAAAATCAGCCATTCCTGCTCTGGCCGATGACCGTGCTCTTTTTCATACCAATCTGCTACAGCATTAAAATAATCATTTTCAGGCCACTCATAGCCAAAAACACCGAGACTAATTTTTTCTTTCATTGCAGCAATAATTTCCGGTGCGGTTTTAAAGTCCATGTCGGCAATTGACATTGGTAAGTCGCCCTTTTTAACATGCCACTTGACTGAATCTGTCATACTTCTATCCGGTGCATTAACAAAATCATATTTATTCATTATATTTAATCCCCTGGTTTCTGATTTTCATCTGAATGATCAATCTTCTCATCAATTTTAGCACAGATAATTTCCGTTTTAGCGGGAGTAATTTTTTGTGGATCTAGAATCAATTTACCAATTGCAGGAGCAGCAATTCTACCGGAAATTGGATTCTTTACACTATCAATCTTACTTGGAACCGTAGCGTCGATATCAGAAACATATTCAAAAGCTAAGTCCGTGTGAATTAAATTGGTATTTTTTAATTCCAAATGGTCAATGTAATTAAGTCCTTGATCACTTTCAATCTGACAATTAATGAACTTAATATTGTGGCCATTCCAGGCCAAATATTCCCCATCTATTAGCGAATCATACACAGTAACATTTTCACAGTTCCAAAAGGCATCTTTAGAGACAAAAGTAGAATGATGTACTTCAACATTTTGAGCACCATCAAAAACATAGTTACCAACCACACTGACCTGGTCAAGATAAATATTTTGACTGTCTTTGCCAAAATAATCACCGTTAATTTGACTATTGGTAATGCGAATGTCCTTGCATGTCCACATTGTCTCCTCAGCATTTGCAAAATGAACATGGTCCAAATTTATTTTTTCTGCTCTTCTAAATAATTTTGGTGCCTGCAAAGCCGAATTTTTAATCGCAATATTTTTGGTATACCAGATACCACTACGAGCCATAGTTTCAAAAACAGTATTAGCAACAGTGATGTCATTGTCATACCACAACGGATATTTCCACTTAAAAACAGAGTCTTTAATGCTAATTTTGCTGGCTTCCTTTAGTGGGGACTCACCCTCTCCAAAAGTGATTCCTTCCAGTTGTGCATCTTTTAGTCCAAAAAGAATTCTTTCACCTGCAAAAAAATGATTTTTGATAATGCTCATTCTGATCTCTTTTCTTTGATATAATTGGTGGGCTTTAATTTTTATTTAAATAACCAAATTGCCTTATTTTATTATCCACTGAAAAGTATTCAACATAAAATACCAATTAATTAGGTCCTACTATTACAAAAAGTTATACTAAATTACTTTTCAATTATATAAATATTTTACCATTCTGCTAAAAACTTACTGTATCTTTTTTAAAAGATTGAAAGGCTTTTTAAATAACTACGGCTAAAGTAAGACCATCTGATAAGGAGATATCTAAATATAGTAAAAATTACGCACTCTTATAAAACATGACGTTCTCAAATAGATGCAGAGTACAATCAAGGAAGCTGGAATTTTGACAGTTATCTGCGCCCGAAAAAACGTGGTTCTGTTATCGTAACAGAATCACGTTTTTAATTTGTCATTTATAAATACCTAGCGCGGCACTCTTTCCGGTTGAGGAGCAATAGCTGGTAAATTACTTGCTTTTTCTGCTGAATACCAATAGGCAACTGCAGCAACATCATCTGAACGCTCAAACAATTGAATATCATTATTGCCAATTTGCTGGACAGTTACTTTTAAATCGTGTTTAAACCGAATTGGGTCCAATAAGTGAAAGCGATATAACCCATGCATTGGCAAAGCATCATTGCCAAATGCATGTAATGGCATTAACTCACCATTATTAAATTCATCCCGCGTATGATCGACCTTTGACATAAATGGATATCCCATAAAAGGTCTTTGAAAAGTTTGGGCGTAAGTCTTACCGTTTTTGTCTTTTTGGTGAAACGCCCACGCTCCACCAAAATAATCTTCAGTACCTGTAGAAGTAACTGTTGGATAATTGGTATCACCATCAATGTAAAATTTGAATTCTCCTTCACCCCACCAATAACGTTGTAAGGCGCAGACTTCAAAATAGACGCCTACAAAATGTCCGGGGCCTTTTATAGAAGGTAAAATTACAAAATCATTTTGTTTTTCAGTATATTCTTGTCTATTCCAAGCAGCGTGAAAGTATGCGGCATCTTCGGGCACATCTTTGATAACATAGTCAATACCATAAAAGAAACCGTCAATATCACCAGGATGTTCGTTTGTGATTGTGATTTTAGCGGATTTTCTAAAAGGCATTGGAAAGTAACTGTTAAAGCCCCCTGTTGGATTAACAGTAATTAAAGCAGAATTAATATCACATCGTTCGCCAAAGCCATTACAGAAAAAATCGCCAATAGGAACTTCGACTGCCGGCTTGTCTGCTCCGTCCCAATACATTCTCAAAACTACATCCCGCAATACAAAACTACCTGCTGGAGTTGCATCAGCAATTGTCATCCAAATATGCCTGATTTCTCCTGCCGAATGAATATCAGCTATGGTCACAGTTTTTCCTTGAGGTAATTTAATAGAACCATTTCCTTTGCGGCTGGGACCCAAGTCACTGGCACTCATTGCGGCTTTTCCCTTAGCTCCCGTTAAATTTTCAGGTGATATTGTCCGATTTTCTTCATTTAAGTTAATTCGAGTTAAATCAGAAATGTTCATTTTAATTCTCCTTATTAGTCATTTTTATTTGGTTATAAATTTTATCAAGATTATAAAAGTACATTACTACAATTGATAATACAATCATAGCTATCGGTAACAAAATAAAGTTAGCCTTAATGGCAAAGATTGCTTTACCAGATTGAACGTGATGCGGCACATATTGGCCCCAACTTAGTAAAAAGCTCAACTAAACGCAAGGGTTGCAACTAAAAACAAATTAATTTAAAAGGCACCAGTATTAGTGCTGAGAACCCCAAAATTTAATATACAAAAAGTACGCGATTCTACTATCGTAACAAAAAACCGCGTACTTTTATTTGATATATCTGGCTTTCTTAACAATTCTTATATCATTGATCAACTTTCAGCAATAAAGTGGTACATATCTCCTGATTGGATAAAATTAACTGGAATCTCTGTATTTTTAATAGCTTCTGGCAACCACTTTTGCATATAGTGCATCCCTGCTTCTTCTGTATTAAAATGTCCAATTTGAACAATTGCTTTATTTAACCCCAACATATTGCTGTCTCTGATGTATTCAGCCAATGTAAAGTCAATCATTTCCATCATCAACACGCAATCAATCTTTTCTTGGTTGATTAAGTTAATTATCTCATTGGCATCTCCCAGATTATGAAGCGGAATAATAGCTTTTCTTACTGGCGTATCAAGGTCTCCTTCAATTCTACAACCATTTAAATGCAGTTTTGCAATTAAATGCTGTGCAATGTTTCTGGCAGTAGTACCTGCTGGAAAGTCAAAGTATAAGGGCATGCCACTAAAGTTTTGCATGTACTTCGTCCAGCCGAGCTCTTGGGCGTAGCCATAAAAGATACCATCTGCCCAGCCGTCAGGACTTTCTCTAGCGGGGATGCCAGAATGAAGGTGGTCATGATCCCTTCTTACTACAATTTTATATTGATCTAACAGCCTTTTCTTTTCTGCAAAAGTTTCGTTATGATTTTCTTTGAGCCAAGCAGTGTGATCTCCGTGATTCCAAAACATTGCCTCATGACAAATTATTAAATTTGCACCATACTGATGAGTTTTCCTTATTACCTCTACACTAGGCCAGCAAGTCGTCACTATTCCTGTACATTGATCATCCAGGTGGCTTTGACCATAAAGAATTCTATCTCTATCAGTATCATGGCCCAACTTAATTAGCTTTCCTGCCTCTTTTTGGCTACCAAATTTTTTGACTTCAATTTCTCCACGTTCATATTGAATTAGATGGTCTATTACTTGTGCTATTTTCATCAAAATTATTCTGCCTCTCTTATTCATCTTGCGAGCTGCTTTCAACTTGCTTTAAGTGAATTACTAAATAAAGACGCTCACTACTATTTAATTTATAATCCATTTCTTGAAAAAAATAATCCTGCAATTTTTTTAGAGTACCCTTTAATTCAGGAAATTGTTTTAAAAAAGAATCCAATATCTGCTTATTATCTTGAGACTTATCATTTAGATAAGTTTTATTGCTCTGAATCTGGGAAATTAAAAACCTTAAATGAACTGTAAGCCTCTCCAACGCCGTTGGTTTAGCTGGATAGCCTAAATCTGTAATAATAATTTGCAACACTTTACTTAGATGTAGGGTAACATAGTTTTCATTTGATTGCTTGTTTTCATCAATAGGACTAATTTCATTTTCAACAAAATGAATTGCAATTAAACTAATTTCACCAGCTGGCAATTTGACATTAAAAGTGGCATTGATTCTTTTTACCCCTTCTTTAGCTTCTTCATATTCAAGGGGATAAACATTTTTAACACTAGTTAATGATGAAATATTATTATTACTAGTTCTCTTAACGGCAAAATAAATATGATCGGCTAAACTGATAATCAAAAATTGATTAAACCTAGTTCCAAGTTTTTTCTCTGCATGATCAACAATATTCTTTGCCACTGCCAAATATTCAAGCGGTACATTTTCAAGTAAATTTGATAATGAATTAAGCCATTCCGGATCTTTGATATTTTTGATAAAAGTCTGTACACCATTGCCTTTAGTAATTTGGTCACCAGGTTGTTTTTTAAAGCCAATACCATTACCAAAAAGAATAGCTTGTTGATGATTTTTGATATTAACCAAAACGACATTATTATTAAAGACTTTTACTACTTTCATAACTTTATTTCCTATTCGTCATCTGATTCATTTCCATTATCATAATCATTCATATATACAATCTGATTTTTTGCTTGAGCTATCAGCTCCTGTATCTTTTGCTTTTTTAACTGATTACTTGGATCAAGCGTAATTGATAATACTAAAGCCAAATTAACACCTGTTATTACGTTTATATTTTCTCTTTTAATCAATTGTGAACAGTTCTGATTAACACTTCCCCCTAACAAATCTGTTAACAAAAATACTTGATCTTGTTCATTAAAACTATTTATTAAATTTGTCAGTTCTCGAATTGGAAATTCATTTTTACCATCTTCATAGGCACAAAGATAATGGATATTTTCGATATTACCTGCAAAAAATTTAACTGTTTCAGCCATACCTCTTGCAAGTGTTTTATGTGAGATGATTACTATCTGTTTCATTTTAAGCCTTTAAAATACCTAACGCTGCACCAACCATGGCGATAACAATTACCATCAAAATCAAGGTAGTCATTTTACGCCCTTTCTTTAACATCCAATAAAGTAAAGCCGTCAATAATACAGGTAAAAGTCCGGGCATTAATTGATCTAAAATTTGTTGACCGGTGAGTGTTACTCCCGCTTGGCTAAATTTTAAAGCCAGCTGAAAATTGATTGTCGATGGCACGATTGCTCCGATTACTGCAATTCCCAGCACTGACACAGCATCTGTTAAGGCAGAAAGTTTGTCACTCATATTAGTCATTAATGCAGTTCCAGAATCGTAGCCTACATTATATAGAAATGACCGTAAGAAAAATAACAAGACATACACCGCTAAATAGATCCACATGCCAATACTATTGCCATTTTTACCCATTGAAGCAGCAATAGCACCTAGTACAGTTGGGAATAATATCCAAATTAATGTGTCTCCAATTCCTGAAAATGGCCCCATTAAAGCAGTCTTTAAATCTTGTACTGCTTGGAGAGATTCGGTTTTGCCTTTCTCTTCAATTGCCAAAGTAGCTCCGGTAATAATTGGTGACATCCAGGGATTGCAATTATAAAATTTGAATTGATTATCAATAGAAGCCTGCAGCCCGTCCGGATCATCGTGATAGATTTTACTAAGTGCGGGAAATAGTTCCCATACCAAGGTAGCCGCAAGGCCACTGTCATAGTTATAAGTACTAATACCCATGTAGTGCCGTCTCATGGCACGCCAAATATCTTTTTTAGTTAAAACCCGGCCATCATTTTTCACTTCAACTTCTTTACTCATCTTCCATATCCTCCTGTGTTAACCCATTTGCGTCAGTACCTACACTAGTGCTACTAGTTTTTGCATAATTCATAAAAGTTGGAATTGCTCCGGCTATACCAATTAATGCCACCCCCAAAATTGGCATCTTCAAGTATGCGGTTAGCGCAAAACCAACTAATAACCAGTAACCGTATTTTTTAAGTGGCATAAAAGTTAAAAGCATAGCCATACCAACTGCAGGTAGCATTCCTCCAGCAACATTCAGTCCAATCGTAAACCAAGCTGGCATGAAGTTTAAAATACTGGTAACTACAGTTTTACCAAACAGAATTGCTATAAATACGGGGACAGCTGATTCCAAAGGCATTAATGCAGTCATTACAGGAATAAGCAGGCGCATTTTACGGTACTGTCTTTTATCGGCCAACTCATGTGCTTTATTGGTAATAAACGAATTCAAAATCTTAAGTAGAACATCCAATTGGATACAAATCATCCCTACCGGAACTCCCAATGCTAGCCCAGCAGCCATACCTTTTCCCGTACCTATCGCAACTGCTGTTGAGATTATTGCAGCCACTGCATAGTCAGGTGTAGAACTACCTCCCAAAGCTGCTACACCTAACGACATCAACTGAATTGTTGCACCAACAACTAGTCCCATTTGAAAATCTCCTAGTATTGCGCCAACCATGCAAGACCAAAACATATTGTTTGCTGAAATAATTTGAGTAGTCATAACATCTAATCTTTGAACATAAGCTATTACAGTAATTAAAATTATCTGCCAAACAGTAAATCCCATAATTATGCCCCTGCTTTCTTACTATTTAAAATTTTTGCTACATCAACACTATCGTCTTGGGGAACATATTGAGAGACAATCTTGCAGCCCCTGCCAAGAATTGCCCGATAAATATCAACTTGTTCGGGTTTGATGTATGCTCTCTTGGTCACTTTAATTGCATTATCAAAAGTTAATGTGCCACCTAAAACTAGTTTGTCAATTTTTTCTCCTTGTTCTAGCAAGTTAAGAAAAACATCGGGCGTTTGTGAAATTATGAAAACCTTTTGACGATCATATTTATGATTACTAAAGTTTGTTAATGCCGTTTCTTTAGTAATAATTGACACTGCCATGCCCGACGGCCTTCCTAGTTTCATCGCCTGTTTTTTTTGCGGATCGTTAGCCACGTCATCATCTATTACCATCACTCTTGTTGCGCCAGAATCAGGCGCCCAACTGGTTGCCACAATGCCATGAAGTAATCTATTATCAATTCTTGCTCCTATAATTGCCATAATTTTCCTCCGAAAAACAAAAACCAAAATAAAGATTCGTGACGTACTGTAAAAGCACATCATCATCAATATTTTGGTTTCGCCAGTTTCTAAACTGTTACGATCCTTTATTTACTTTTTAATTATTATACTATCAGTTTATTTTTACTTATGAAAGTGCTTTTTTAATTACTTTAGCTATTTCCAGACACATGTCCTCGGCTTGTGGTTCCGTGCCAAAAAAGTTCAAACTACCATGGTCACATCCCAGATATTTGATAACATTCAATTTTACATTATGCTGTAAAGCTTTTTTGATAAACTCTTCAGCTACTAAAGTAATTAAATCATATTGATTTAGAATAAAAGTAAGCGGTGGAATTTTACTCCAGTTTCTAATATTAAAAAGGTCTACGACTTCATCTCTGGGATCTATTTTGTAATGCAAATAGTTACTTTCAAAGCCAGCTAAAGAGTTTAACATCCTGCAAACTCTGTTTTTAGCATATTGCTCATCTTCTGGACAAACATCAAATTTATGCCAATCATAATATGGTTCCACATTATTATCTAAAGCCGGGTATAGTTCTATGACCCGGGAAATAATTGAAGTGTCCTTCATTAAAACAATACAAGAATTTATCAACCCACTGCCTGCACTGTCACCTGCCAAGACCAACTTTTCACTATGTGATCCAAGCTTTTCGTGGTTACTTGTTGCCCAACTAATGATACCTAATGCGTCATTAATTGCTGCTGGATAAGGGTTTTCTGGAGCCAGTCGATAATGGGGAAAGATGACTGTCGTTTGTGCCTGTTCAGCAATATATTTCATTTGTTTACCAAATTCTTCTATTTTACCGGTCATATAGGCTCCACCATGAAAATAAACTAAAATGGGATTGTCATGGTTTGCATTTTCAGCTTTAAAAATAAAGGTATCAATGTAATGGTCATTATCAATTTCAACTAATTGTTCTTCTTCAATTACCTTACTAGTTGTTAAATCATAGGTAATATTTTCTGGACGATTGCGGTCAAAATTTAGTGAAAATGGTTTAGATCCTATACCCTCATCCATCTTTTTCTGAATAACTTTTTTAACATATGGATCTACTATATTTAGCTTTGTTTCTCCTGTTTGACCAGGTACAGGTTTAACAGTTTCTTTAACGCCATTAATATTTTTTTCAAAAGTCTTCGTCTGTAATTCAGTTATTAAAGACTGTGAATATTGCCTTTCCTCCATGATTGCTCTCCTTTTTGCATAAAAAAACCGAAAAAGCATACTTACATATACTTCTTCGGTTTCGCCAGTTTCTAAGCTGTCACGATCCTAACTAATTTTCAAAATTATATTAACATACTTTTATGATCTTGGAAAGCGCTTGCTAAAAAATTTTATTCAAAACAATGACTTAGCCCCTAATAATATAAGCAAAATACCGATTGTAGGTTTCATGTAACGAGTAATTTTAGTTTTAGCTAAAATCTGGGCTAGTCTTGGTGCAATTATTGCACCTAATATAGCGCCAATCATCAAGGGCAAGCCAGCAGTCCAGTCTACCCGGCCGTCAGCAATATGAAAGATTGCGCCCGTAATGGTCATAAAAACTAAAACGTAAGTTGAAGTTGCAGTAGCTTGAAAATCTTGTAACCCCAGCAAAAATAAACCACCGATAATAACAGCACCACCGCTCATGCCGGCTACGCCAACCATTAAGCCGCCCAAGATACCATAAATTCCAGCTTCCATTCTGGCAAACTGCGTTTTCTTAACTGTTTCTGCGGTTTGTGCTTTTTTCTTAAATAACATATTAATGCCAAGCACTACTAAGACAATTCCTATTAGCCACTTATAAATTTTAGCGGGAATATATTTTGAGACCAGTGCTCCGATTATTACAGCTGGAATTGCCGTGAGTAACATTTGATTACCCACTTTAGTATTAATTTGTCTTTGGTGGTAATAACTAATTGCCCCGATTATTAATGAAGGTAAAGCAGTCACTAGTGAACTTGAAGAAGCTGTTGCCGCATTTAAGCCAAACAAACCGGTCAAAATTGCCAGGTAGATGGCTGCGCCGCCACCACCAAAAAGAATAACAAAGATTCCTATTACTAACCCTATTAATCCTAATAAAAAAATTTTCATAATGCTTGACCTCTTAATTTTTGCCATATCTTGTGTTATAGTTACAATATGTAATTATAATTTACAAGATGTAAAAGTCAAGCAAACAGGAAGATTAGTATGCCACGTCAAATTTTATCTAAAGAATTAATTATAAAAACCAGTATTAAATTAATTGAAAACAAAAAAGAAAATAATTTTGCGACCATTGCCAGAGAACTTGGTACTCAATCACAGGCTTTATATAACTACTTTCCTAATCAGTTAGCGCTAAATTATGCTATAGTTGCACGGATAATTAGTTTAATGACTGATCAGCTGCGACGAAA
This sequence comes from Lactobacillus sp. ESL0259, assembly GCF_003693045.1. Classification (NCBI taxonomy): domain Bacteria; kingdom Bacillati; phylum Bacillota; class Bacilli; order Lactobacillales; family Lactobacillaceae; genus Lactobacillus; species Lactobacillus sp. ESL0259. The sequence goes on from NZ_REHP01000011.1 coordinate 121,775, forward strand.
CTTATTTGGTAAAGCCGGCATGACAGCAATTATTGATTTTGCAATGGAGTTTCGCCAAATAGCTCTTAATCATTTTCATTTAACACAATTTGTTTTGAAAATGCCGCGTACCAATATGTTTCCTGAAACTACTGCAGCTTTTAATGAACTTAAATCTATCTTTAATCAAATGATAGCAACTGAGTTTACTGATCCTAAAAAGCAATTACTGGCAAGCAGGTGCATTAGAGATTTAGCAATAGGAGATATTGTCAACGTTGGAACAGGTTGGTTTGCGGATAAATCGTTACCAGCCGATAAAAGTTTTCGCAAATTGCTGGAGCAAAGTCTTTGCGTTATTGCAAATTAAATTATATATGTTAACTTTATTTTAGATATTTGTTCAATAATAGTTTTTAATACTGGGAGGGAAAATTGAATTTTAATCATAGCGAGTTTATCAATGTTAATACACAAGCTAATACTGTTGACCTAAAGGAAGAGCCCATTCTTCGTGTGATAAAAGCTAAAAAACTCGCAAAGCCTGATGAAAATACATTTACTAAATTAGCTAATTGTAATTTTCATAATGGTATCATAGAGGTGCAAGTTTTAAGTCGACTATTGCCGGATGCTCCAGACTATGCACGTGGCTTTATTGGAATTGCTTTTCGAATTAATAAAGATAATTCGGCTTTTGAATCTTTCTATATCAGACCCACAAATGGTCATACAAAAGATCCAATAAGAAAGCGCCATGCTGTTCAATACTTTTCGTATCCACATTATACTTTTAAATACTTTCGCGATAATAAGATTACTAAATATGAAAATTCAGCAGATATCGGGCTCAATCAATGGATCACCATCAAAGCAGAAATAAAAGATGAAACTGGAAAGTTTTACTTAAATAACAACAGCAACCCTATTTTAAAGGTCTCGAGCCTTAAACATGGTTCAAAAGCCCAAGGTAGTGTCGGCCTTTTTGTTGATATTGGTACTGAAGGCTTCTTTAAGAATCTAAAAATTATTTCGACAGATTAAAAGATTCTGGTGAATAACAAAGTCTAAATTGGATACTAAAGCAGTCTGACCTGTGGTATAATTTTGATACATGACGATTGGTCTCTGACCTATTTGAGTTTGGTAAATAAATAATATCAATACCGAGCAGAATGTATATGAAAAAAGCACTGAGTCGTAAAATGATATGACCCCCAAATTTAGGAGTCATATCAAAACTCAATGCTTTTTTGTTGGTTTGGGAAGAGATAATTTTTTCCCAGACTCTTATGTTCCCGATATTTAAACTTATTCTACTGTTTGGACCCAACCCTCTGGGCCTTTTTTATTACCATACTGAATATCAACTAATTCATTATAAAGCTTAGTCGTTACCGGTCCAGTTTCTGTTTCACTGTAGATAACGTGCTTCTCACCCTTATAGGTAATTGAACCTACGGGGGAAATTACAGCAGCTGTACCCATAGCACCAGCTTCTTTCATGTTGAACGCTTCTTCCAAAGTGATTTGACGTTCAACCGGGTTTAGGCCTTGCCACTTAGCGACTTCCAAAAGTGAGCGCTTAGTAATAGAAACCAAAATCGATTGTGATTTTGGTGTGACAAATTGACCTTCTTGGGTAATGCCGTAGAAGTTAGCACCACCAAATTCATCAATATATTTATGTTCACGTGGATCCAAGTAAAGACAATCGGCAAAGCCGTTCTTGTGTGCTTCAACGGACGGAAGCAAGCTGCTGGCATAGTTACCTGATGTCTTTGCTTGACCAGTACCGGCATATGCGGCACGGTCGTATTCACTAACAATGTAATCTGCAGGGTTCAATCCTTTAATATATGCACCAACTGGAACCGCAAAAATGCGGAAAGTATATTCGCTGGCTGCTTCAACACCTAAAACTTTTGATGTTCCCACCATAAGTGGCCGTAAATACAGGGTCGCACCACTGTCATATGGTGGTACAAACTCTTCGTTAGCCTTAACAACTTGCTTTACTGCAGCAACAAACCTATCTTCAGGGAAAGGCGGCATGGCTAACCGCTTTGCTGAAAGGGTAAAGCGGTGTGCATTTTGATCAGGTCTAAACAGGTTGATTTTACCGTCTTTTCTACGATAGGCCTTTAAGCCCTCAAAAATCTCCTGACCATAGTGCAGGACTTCTGCACCTTCAGAAAATGTCATGGTTGAATCTTCAGTCAGTTTTCCTTCCTGCCATTCACCATCTTTATATTTTGCCTCATAGCGATAAGGCAGATCTCGATACTTAAATCCCAGATTTTTCCAATCTAGGTCTTCTACTCGTTGTTTCATTTGAACTGTCCCCTATAAAAAACTACATAAGCTAAAAATTTCTCTTTAGCTTTTAATATTAATTTAATTGTTAACTAATTTAAACTAATTTCTTTTTATTGTCAATAGTTAAACTGCTCTATTCCCCAATAAAATAATTTTAATTTCTAGTAATAAAACAAAAGCATACTTTTGTATGTGCATGTAGTTTCACGTGAAACGAATATATTTAAAAAAAGAGCCATCCCTTCATTGCAATATGACTCCCCAATTTATCTTAATTTCAGGGCTTACATCACTTTCATAGGATGACTCTCATTTTTAAAATTAGTCTTGCTTTGCACTATCTTTAGTTTCAGTATCAGTTTTTGCCGAAATGTCCAAAATTGCGGCATCATTTAGGTAAACATGTTTATCATCTGCTGTAAACTTAACTGTCTTTGTGTCAGGCTCCTTCATTAATAATTTGGCAATTGGCGTTTCTAAATCTTGTTCAACGACTCTACGTAGAGGTCTTGCACCAAATTTCTTATCATAGCCCTTGGCTGCTAAGTAGGCTTTAGCTTCATCAGAGACTTCAACCTTAACACCTTTTTTAGCCAAAACATGTGCCATTTTATTCAAATAGATATCAATGATCTTATTCATATCATCTTTGGTCAATGAATTAAACGGAACAATAGCATCAAGTCTATTCAAAAATTCTGGTCTGAAGTAGGTCTCAAGAGCTTTAATCAATTTATCATGATCAACTTTGCCGTCTTTTAATAATTGGTCAGAGTAGCCTGCATTAGAAGTCATGATTAAAATTGTGTCCTTAAAGGAAACTGTTCTGCCCTGAGCATCAGTTAAGCGCCCATCGTCCATGATCTGAAGCAAGGCATTAAATACTTGTGGGTTAGCTTTTTCAATTTCATCAAACAAAATCAAACTGTATGGTTGATGACGAACTTTTTCAGTTAATTGGCCACCTTCACCATAACCAACATAACCAGGTGCCGAACCAATCAATTTATTAACCGCCATCTGATCTTGATATTCAGACATATCCAGTCTGATAAGATGATTTTCACCACCAAATAGTTGAATGGCTAATTGTTTAGCTAATTCCGTCTTACCTACGCCAGTAGGACCAGTTAGCAAGAACGTACCAGTAGGACGATCATTGTCTTTGAAAACTTGTTTACGGGCAATCGCATCTGTAATAACGTCAACAGCATTATCCTGATCAATAACTACTTTCTTTAATTTCTCTGCCAGATCAAGATTCTTTTGTCCTGCACTTGCATGCAACTCACTCATTGGAATCTTAGTCTTAGCTTCGATTAAAGCGTAGATATCTTCATCAGTAACATGTGGAGTGGCAGCGTCATCCACGTGATTAGCCTTATCACGCAAGTCTTCGACTTGTTTTTTCAACTCGTTTGCTCTACTATAATCTTCTTTTTTGACAGCTGCTTCTTTTTCACTTTCTAGCTTGTTAATCCGTTTCTTTAAAGTTGCTTCATCGCTGGGAATTGTATCAAGGCCCTTTTTAGCACCTGCCTCATCCATTAAGTCAATGGCCTTGTCAGGTAAATAACGTCCCTGAATATAACGTTGCGACAATTCAACTGCGAGTTTCAAAGCACTGTCATTATATTTTACGTGATGGAAAGACTCATATTTATCTTTTAATCCTTCCAGGATTTTAACGGTAACTTCAGCTGATGGTTCAGGAACCTGTACCGGTTGGAATCTACGTGCTAGTGCCGCATCATTTTCAATTCTACGGTACTCACTTGTAGTCGTTGCACCAATTAAGTTTAAATCGCCACTAGCTAAAGCCGGTTTTAAAATATTAGCGGCATCACCGTTATTATTTTCAGAATCAGTAGAACCCGCACCAACTATATTATGCAATTCATCAATGAACAAGATAATATTCGGATTCTTTTTTGCTTCGTCAATCACTTTCTTAAGGCGCTCTTCAAAACTGCCACGCAAGCTTGATCCGGCAACCATATCATTAATATTAATTGCAATAATATGCTTGTCCTTCATTTTATCAGGAACATCGCCTGCAGCAATCTTTTGTGCCAAGCCCTCTACAATGGCTGTTTTACCAACCCCGGCAGGTCCAATTAATACTGGATTATTCTTCTTGCGCCGACTTAAAATTTCAATTACTTCCTGAATTTGTTCATCACGCCCAATTACAGGATCGTACTTATTCTTCTTAGCTTGTTCAACCAGATCAATACCGATTGGTTTTTGACCTTGTTTTTGTCCCATTTGTCCACCTTGATTCAAATCTTGCGGAGAAATATTCATACTACTGGAGTAATGAATAGGAATAGCACCACCATTGTCGTTAGTATTGTTAAAGAATGAATTGTTTAATTCGTTAAATAAATCGTCAAAATCGTTATCAAAATATGCCATATGCAAACACCCCTTTGATAGGTTATAAATTTGTAATTAGCACTCGATGAGTCCGACTGCTAATTACTTACATATAATATTATAGCAGGTTATCCACAGAAAGCAATAACAATGACTATTTTTTCCACAGATTTTCCGTTTTTTCCACAAAAGAAAAAAGCCTTGCTATAAAAGTACTAATGCTTTTTTTAAAGACTTTTCACTGCTATTTTTGATACAATTTAAATTGTTTTCGCAAATATTTACCTGTTAAACTATTAGACTTTTGCGAGATATCCACAGGTGTGCCACTTGCAATAATTTTTCCGCCTTGCAGCCCACCTTTTAGACCCATATCAATCATATAATCACTGTTAGCCATAATATCTAAATCGTGTGTGATTGTAATAATAGTTCCTTTTTGGTCAAGTAATCTTTGAAAAACATGCAAAAGAGTTCTGACATCTTGTGGATGTAAACCAACGGTCGGTTCATCAAAAACAAATAATGTTCCTTTTTGTCTTTGGTGGATATGACTGGTTAGTTTCAAGCGCTGCGCTTCTCCTCCTGATAAAGCTGGAGTAGATTCTCCCAAATGTAAATATCCTAGACCCATGTCATGCAAAGTTGTAATTGTTTTATTGATTTTTGGTTCATTTTTAAAAAGTTCTTTGTCCAGCGCATCATCAACGGAATAATCTAAGACTTCCGCAATACTTAAGTTATGCCATTTTACCTGTAAAACAGCTTGATTAAAACGGTGACCACCACATACAGAGCACGTTTCAACCATGTCTGGTAGATATTGGATGTCAAGTGAAATTACACCGGTTCCGTTACATGCCGGACAGGCACCCTCTTTGTTATTGTAAGAAAAATGAGACTCACGATATTTTAATTTTTTTGCTAATGGCTGTTTAGCAAAGAGTTTACGCAAATTATCCATAATATCAGTATAAGTTGCAACAGTCGAACGTTGATTTTTACCAACAGGTGTAGAGTCAACACTAATTACATTTTTAATAGCATCATTTTTTAAATTTTTTACCCAATCAGGACCATTTTTAAGATTTTTTTGTGCTTTAAGTGCAGGAATGAGGGAATCGAGAATTAGGGTAGTCTTACCAGCGCCAGAAAAGCCGGTAACGGAAGTTAAGCGATTGAGTGGAATTTGCGCGTGAATATTCTTTAAATTAAAACGTTCAGTAACATCAAATTCAACCTTACCGTGTTTAAAAATTTGGTCAGCTTTTGCCCTGTGACGAACTAGGAGTGGTGCCTTACCAGTTAAGTAAGGACCAATTAGAGACTGTTCACTTTGCTCGATCTCACTAGGTATTCCCTGGGAAATAATCTCACCACCCCGGCTGCCTGAACCAGGACCAATTTCAATTACCCAATCGGCTGCCTTAATGATTGCAGTTTCATGATCAACTACAACTAAAGAGTTTCCTTGATTAACCAGTTCATGAAATATATCAATCAGTCCAGCCACATTATCAGGGTGCAAACCAACAGATGGTTCATCTAAAACGTAAAGCACCCCAGTGGTTTCCGTACGCAAAGTTCTACCAAGCTGAATTCGTTGCAGTTCCCCCGTAGACAGACTGGCAGCCTGTCTATCTAAGCTCAGATAGTCTAAGCCTAATTTTAGCAGGGGCTTGACTTGATGCATCAATTCACCAGTTAAATTTTCCGCCAATTCCTGCATATCTTGCGGCAGGGAAGCTAAAATCTCACTCATATAGTGGCTCAGTTCACCCAAAGTTAATTGTTCAGCTGCTACAATACTTTTTCCAGCAACTAACTGCTGCCAGCGACTTGGATCAATGCGATAGCCTTGGCAGCGGGGACAGGTACTGAATTTATAAAAGGAGTTAATTCTTTGCAGTCCGCGTTCAGACTTAGTAGTTTTGCGTGAATTAGCTACCGCATTATAAGCATTCTCATATAGCGCATCTAGATGATATACGCGACCAGTTGAAGTTGGCAAATCAATCGGGACTTTCCGCTCTTTTCCATGAAGTACAATTTCTTTTTCTTTAGCATTCAGCTCTTTATATGGAATATCGGTCCGTACCCCTAGTTCCCGGGCAATACGCCACATCCAATTTCGTCCGGGAATTTGCCAAGTTGCCACTGCTCCATTTTCAAGAGATAAATTCTCATCTGCAATGATTTTGCTATCATCAATTTCTTCAACAGTTCCCAGTCCTTGGCATTTTTGACACGCACCATCAGAATTAAACGCAAAATCTTCTGCACTAAAAGCATAAAATTGTCTCCCACATGTAGGACAAGTTAATCGTCCCATAGCTGCCCCCGTTAGATCCATTGCTTCAGCTATTTTAATCGTTGCTGGTACTCGGTGACCGTTGGGGCATACAGGTGAACCTAAACGGGAAAAAATCAACCGTAAAATGTTAAAAACTTCTGTAATTGTACCTACCGTGGAACGAACTCCGGGCACAGCTGGCCTTTGTCTTAGAGCTAAAGCTGAAGGAATATGTTTTACTTCGTCAACCTCTGCACGACCAACTTGACTAATACGTCTTCTGGTATAAGCTGCCAAGGAATCAAGATAGCGTCTTGCACCCTCTGAGTACAAGATTCCCATCGCTAAACTTGATTTGCCAGATCCACTTAACCCCGATATCGCCACAAATTTATGCAGGGGAATATCAACGTTGATGTTTTTTAAGTTATTAACTTTACCACCAATTACTTCAATTTTGGTCGGCTGTTTTTGATATTTCATTAATGATTGCCCTTTCTTTTAGCCGGTTTTAATGGCTTTTCTGGCTTCTTTAATAAGTACTGTCTTATGGCCTGAATTACTTGTTTGTTTTGCGGCAAATCAGAGTGATCTGCCTTTTCACCCGTGACTGTTATTGCAGTATAGTTTTTTACTTGATTTTGAAAAATAAATTTACCTGCAGCTACACTTGATTCAGGTACGATGCCATCAGATTCGTAATTTTTACCGCCAGAAAGAGAATAAACTTTTAGATTGGTTGGTAGTGCTGAACGCTTTTTAATAAAATCAGCCAGCATTTGTGTTCTATTATTAATGTTATTTTCAGTAAAATTATATGGCGTACCTAAAGTCATTAATTTCTTAATTTTGATATCATTTGAATACTCAGAATAATAGTGCTCCAGCCAGTAAGTCCAAATTAAACCACCGTTAGAATGACCAAATGCCTTAAAATTATTGAACTTATAATTTTGGATTAACGACTCAAATGCAACATTTAGCCACTTAGCTTGTTTTTTAATATTGGAATAGCCGTCTTTATTGTTATCAAAACCAATAATAATAAAGGGCTCCAAGTCATTTTTTCCTATAGAGCCAGTGTAAGTCAATTTTGCTTCACGTGAAACTCTAATTTTTATTACGCTATGCCTATTAAGTGTTGTTTTATTAAGTTCATCAATTAACTGGTTAAAGCGCTCGGTGGTAGCACTTGAACCCGGGACCATAATTACAGGCGAGAGAAGCGATTTACTGAGTTCTGCTCGTGATTTATTATCTTTTTTCATCCAAAAGAAGCTGGGAACAGCAAGCATAATTAAAATAATAATAATCAGGAGCAACCATTTATAGTTAGGATTTTTTTGCATCTGCTATTTCATCTCCTGCTTTTTAATTCTTAATTCAACTTTTTCATTTATCTTAATTACAGGTAGCAATAAAAAGATATCTAATAAAAACAACAATAATGTAAAAATTAGTGTTGCCCAATTGCCGTTAGTGCCAAAAAAGGAAACCAATAGTCCCGGAGTCCCTTTTAAATTCTGGTAAACGCAAACTGGGATAATGTGTAAACTAATAGCTGCCACGGCTATTGTCATATTAATCAGAGGAATTAAAATGCTCGGTAAGATAAAAACAGGATTTAACATTAAAGGTAAGCCAACTGTAAATCCTAGTCTTGAACCAAAAGCAGCAGGCAACAAGTTAATTTTAGCATTTATTTCGTTTTCCCTGTTATCTCTTCTGCTAAGCAGTAACACAATAACAGCCAAAACAACACTGGCACCGCCCATTATGCCGTAACTGTTAATAAGTGAGCTGCCCAGATATTTATATGGCACATTCCAAGAATTACCGTGTTTTAATGTATATGTTAAATTCTCTGCAGTAAAGGCGTTATTTACTATTCCCGCTAAGGAGCGCAACGGATAACCAATTCCAAGCCAATCAAAAAAAGTAATTACGGCTGTCAATAACAGCACTTCGCCAAAATTATTAGTAGTCTGAACCCTGCTGACAATTTCAGTAAAACTGGCGGAATTAAGTAATTTAAGCTGTAGTTCATAAATTAAAATACCTAAAAAAACACCCAATAATAATGAAACAGCGCTTGGTAAAACGGCATCCCCTGCTCTTTTTTGAATTACTTTTGTGCCCTCATATTCAACGTAAGAAAAGTCCTTTCCTAATAAATGAAATATTTGGCCCACACAGTATCCTACAATTAAGGCAATAAAAACAGCATTAATTTGTAATAAACTGGCGGTAAAAGGCATACGAGCATTGCGGCCACTACTAGAAGCATATGAGCAGAAAAGCATTATCAAAACTGCTGTTAGACCTGCCATAGTTGAATCTTTATGGTAAAGGCGTGCGGTGTAACGAGCCATAAAATAACTGGCATAAACGCCGAAAACCCCAAAAGTAATTTCTACCATTCCCCGGCAGACAAAAGAACCGCCATACCAAATGTGATCTGATAAAACTTTATCCAAATTGAAAATATTATAGATTAACCCGTTAGGTGTAAAGATCAAATCACCTAAAAGTTTAAAATAGGAGCCAACTACAGCAATTGGCATTAGCATCGCCATAGTCCGTCTTGTGGCTCGGAAAAAAGAAAATTCCTGCAGGCGAGCTATAAAATTGATTGTACATTCTGTCATTATTTCAAACCTGATTTTTAATTATTATATTTAAAAGAAAATAATACTCTATTTTTTTAATGCAAGCCATTTTTGTTACCCATTATCTTTTTTATTATTAGTTGTGAATAAAATGGTATAATGAAATTGTATTTTAAGAGGCGAGAACATGAGCAGAAAGAAAATCGAATTAACTGACAAAGTGGCAAAACTGACTGATAAATACTTAGAAACCAATGATACAGATTTTAATACCCTAATTAATAAGGCATTAAAACTGTACCTATTAGATCATTTAAGTTCCAGCCAAATCAAAGATGCGCTTAAAAAAACAGATGATTTTACTTCTGAATATGCGGGAAAATGGTTTCAGGAAAGTATTGAGGATTTAAATAAATACTAAACTTTCTTAAAACAAAAAGAGCAAGACAGCTGTTGCCTTGCTCTTTTAGTTTGTTACCAATTTACTTTTTTAAATACCGCTCTCCGGCCAATTGCCGATAAAAATTAGCTTTAGTTGTGCGTTCATAAGGAATCAGCCAAATAAACCCAATACCTAAAGTAATAATACACAATAGGTACCAGCCAATAAAGCTTAAATCAAGCACGAACAATTCCCACTTATGACCAGCCATTAACTGGCGACTTGCAGTAATTGCTGTTGTGGCATGCACCTCTTGTCCACTTTCCACTAAATCATTAACAATATATGGTGTCATAGCATAAGAATAGGATTTGATTATCCCGGGAATGAATAATAATAAAGTCCATAAAAATTGAAAAATATAGCTAAAAAGAAAGTTCAAAAATTCCGGAATAAAGCGACCATCAGTAAAAACAGAAAAAATTCCCTTAAAAAAGCTTAACCTTTCTCCGCGAGCAAAATGTAAAAATGTTATCACCATGCTCAACATGAAAAAGCTGCCAATAAAAGTTAAACCTGTATCAGGTCCTATTTGTCCTGCCCAAAACGCTGGCTTAAACAGTGAATCAATTGAGCCGGTTCCCATAACATCATTTACATTATTCGCAGTCTTAAGTGAACCACTTACTGCTGGTCTAGCAAAAAAGAAGCCGACAAATAGTGTCATTACAATACCAATACTAACTGCCCAGCCCCAGTTATGACGAAGCCGATTTCTAGCTTCTAGTTTCAGTTCTACCCTGTTCATAACTTATCTCCTTATCTAGTATATACTAATTACATTTTACTCTCGTATAATGGTACATCGCAAAGAAAACACAAAAAAGCCTAGTTCCACCAACATCGGAACTAAGCTCACACAGTGTTTGTGTCACCACTACTGACCACATATAGAAATTTACATTTTCGCTACCGGAGAAAATGATTACTTCCCTATGGCGACACAACAGAATTTTAGCATGCAATTAACCAAAAAACAAGTTTTAGCCAATTATATTTGCACTGTAAGCCCTACGGCCAAGCAGTTCCAACATAATTTGATTTATTTGCCCTTTTAGTTGGCCAAATCGACCTTCACGCGTTTTATTAGATTGAATAATCAGAATAGTTTTGGCATTATTGGTGCTACGCATGAAAGTATAATAACCCTGTCCGGCTCCATTAGCCGTTTTGGTTTTCAGCTTAATATTGTTATAAAAGCCACCATTATAATAGGCTGGCGGGGCCGCTTGGTAAAGCAATTTGCGGCTCCTGCGGGTTAGTAAACTACCAGTCAGCAGATACCGTATTACTTTAGCTAAATCATGATTCGACATTACTACTGACCCTGCGCCTAACTCACTATGAGCATCCCTGAGAGCTGCTTGATGCTTAACTACATCATAGCGGCCTTTGCGATAAATCATACCCGGTACCAAATGACTGGCAATAATTCTGCCCGGCTTTGACCATAAAAATTCTGTTTGTCTCAACTTTAACGGTCTGACATAGGTGTCGCGGAATAACTGCTCATAGCTTTGGCCCGTTATTTTACTCATAATACCGCACAAGTAAACATAATTTAGCGAGCTATAGTGCCACTTATTTAACAAGGCGGGCTCAAAAACAGTGTTAGCAGCATCATGTTGGATATTATCTTGATCCGAAACAAAATGCTTTTGTCCCAGTCTTGCCCCTGGTTTAAGATCAAGACCGGCGGTCATTGCCAGCAGGTTCTTCAGCCTAACCTTCTTTGCCCCAGCAATTTGCGGATAAAATTTACTTAATTTATCCTGCAGACTTAACTTGCCCTCCTGCACTAGGTGCATGATAATTGCGGCAGTCATGGATTTTTGTACTGAATTAATTAGATAACTAGTGTCAGTGTTATTGCCTAAAGCATAGTTAAGCATTACTTTGTCATTTTTAATGACTAGAATTGAGCCCTTTATTTTGAGAGCATCAATTTGCTGGCGCACTATTTTCCTTTTAAAGATTCTTTTGCAGTGCCATTTACCGGATTTTCATCTGTTAAACTAATCTGGTACGGCTTTTTTTGCCACTTTTTACTATAAAAATAGTTATGAATATTATAGTTATGCGGCACATTAGCTTGCGCCATAAACGGCTTTACTGCCCGGTCGACTGCTACCCAGCCGCGCCAACCTAAGTGAATCGTATCTTCCATGAAGTACTGTTCGCCGCCGCGCTTAGACAAATCGGTAACGTTATCAAAGCCCTGGCTGGCCAGCTGGTACTTAATCTTGGAAACGGCCTTTTGGTACATCGTTTGTGACAAGCCCGTATAATTAGACCACTTTTCATTGATCGGCGGGATAATGAATAGCACATTGGTATGTTGCTTGGCAAACTGGTGCAACATCAGTTCAAAATCACTGTATTCTACTGATTTAGTGTAGTTAAATTGTCGTTGACTGCCCTTCAATTTAACCAATAAACGTTTATTCAAGCGCCGCTTAAAAAAGCGATTATTAATACCAAAGCTATTCGAATTAGTGTTAAGTTTAGCCTGCTCACTTGCCACTTGGTCTAAGGCCTTGACTGAATAAGTAGCCGGTAAAAGTTTGGCCTGCTTATTGATCTTTTTGATACGGTCTCGTAATTGAAAGGTACTAAAAAACTTATCTTCATTGTTAAGTATGCGCCGCTGGTTCTCCAAGTAGAAACGCTGAAAGCCGGTCAACTGCTCTTCGCGAGCGACTCTTCTCATACCCAGTTTGATAACGCCTTTTACTTCAGGCATCTGCAAGAAGCGTTTAGCCGCATAGCGGTTAGTCGGTGTATCTTTTTTAATCCCTAACAGAAAATTGCAGGCTTGCAGCGGTGAATAATACAGGGCGAAGGCATCAGGATTTTGCCCTTTCTTGGTAAACCACTGCGGAGAAACAATCACCACGGCTTTTTTGCCCTTAAGCTGTTTTGATGTGCCCTGCATCTCTAAGAAGTGTGCCAAAGATTGGCTACCTGGCCCACCTAATAAAAACGGCCGGTAATTGCGGTGATATTTTTGCGCAATTACACTCGGGTGCAGCGGGTCAAGCCGTGACAGTTCACTCGAGCCATAAAAAGGCACATAGTCATCTTTAAAGGCATCCTGTTTCATTAAAGAGCCTTTAAAAATGGTCGTAGTCTGGGAATTAGCAGCTTGATAAATAGCACCTTGCGAAAAAGTCCGTTCCCACGGCAGTAAAAAGATGACCAGTAACAAGATGGCGGCGCAGAGCACTGGGCCAAATATCTGCCACAGCCGGCGTTTGTTACTCATTTTCTAAATTTTCCACCTTTGCCACAATTTTATTAGGCGTATCCCATTCGTTTCTATCAAATTCAGAAACTGGTACATCAATTTGGAATTTTTCCTGTAAATTTAACAACATTTGGACACTAGCCATTGAATCCATTAAACCGTTGGCAAAAATATTTTCATCCATTCTGTCTGCTAAATCTTCACCAGTTAAATCTTGTAAAATTGCTAAAACTTCTTCTTTGGTATCCATTGTAAAAAACTCCTTAGATAAAATTCTTGCTTACTTCCAGCCAAACCATAATTGACTGAGAAAACCTGAGAATATCAGGAAACTAAAACACACTACATTAAAAGTTACAAAAATTGCCAGCCATTTTGTGTATTTATTAGATGGCAATTTGTCTTTGTGCTTCTTCTTAAACCGCAGCCAGCAATCATTGATGATGATGGCCACAGCATGAAACAACCCATAAACAATATAATACCAGGTTAGTCCATGCCAGAAGCCCATCACTAAGAATAATAACAGATACGCTGCTTGAGATAGTCTGACCGGATTCTTGAACAGCTTTTTCTTCATGGCAAAGAAGGTAAACCGCATATAGATGTAGTCGCGAAACCAAAAGGACAAAGTCATGTGCCAGCGGTTCCAGAATTCTTTAATATTTTGGGAAATAAACGGCTTATTAAAGTTCATTGGGGTGTGAATACCCATAAAGTAGGAAATTGACACGGCAAATAAAGAATAGCCGGCAAAGTCAAAGAACAAATACATGCTGTAGCAGTACATATAAGCCACTAACCACCAGGAAAGTTTTAAACCGCCATTAGCCGTACCTGTTATCATTGCTGCTCGGGTAATTCGAGGCAGCCAGTAGGTACCAAAGAACCAGCCCAGAACAAATTTATATAAGAATCCTTGAAATAAATAGCGGGTTGCCAGCTCTAAATCGTTTAAATATTGCTCACGCTTTGGCACCATGTCACATTCTTTGGCAAATCTGCGGTAGCGATCAATTGGTCCGGAAGAAATGGTGGGAAAGAACAAGAGAAAGCGCAAATACGTTCCCAGATTAAGTTCTTTAATAGCGCCATCGCGCACTTCCATCACAACCTGCACGGTCTTGAACGTAAGATAGGAAATACCCAGAAAGGCCAAGACCCCCGGAATTTTAGCTTGCGGGAAAGCAGTCTGCACTTTCACTAAAATCAGGGGCACAATTGCTAAAATCACCGCTAGGTAAAAGACCCAGGTTTTATTCTGACTATTTTTACGCCTGCGATAATAGAGATAGCCATAGGAAACCAGGAGCTGAAACAGAATATAGATGATCAGGCTAACGCCCTGTTGCCATTTTTCACCATCAAAAATGAGAAATAAAAAAACTAACGAGAACACAACTTCATAGATTTTGAAGCGGTGACCCCAATACAGCCCGATAATAATGGGAATTAAACCAATCATCAAATACACAAAGTAATGCGGATTAGAGTATGGCTGTAAGTTAATGAAGTTAAAGTTCACTACTCGTTGACCTCCTTAATGACGGCCTTAATATCAACTTTGCCATTTTGGGAGACTGGTAATGTTTCACGGTAAACATAACGTTGCGGAATCATGTATGGCATCAGATCTTTAGCTAAATCATCCCGAATCATCTTGGTAATTTCTGCTTCGGAATATTGTTCTTTAACGCCATCTTTCAGCTTAATTTCGGCAACAATTTGCTTAACCGTATGATCCTGATTGTATTTAGGTGCGGCTACGCCGTGATCAACCAGTTTATTCATACCGATATAATGGTTGATTTCTTCCAGTTCAATACGGTAGCCGTTAAATTTGATCTGGAAGTCAATCCGCCCGCGATAAAAGAGCATATCCTGGTCAAAGAAGCCCTCGTCGCCTGAACGGTGACTCAGATATTGGTCACCCGGTTTTTTAAAGAAAGCCTTAGCAGTCTTCTCCGGATTATTCATATAGCCTTTAGATGTACTTGGGCCAGTAATAATAATTTCACCTTCATCAGGCTGATCACCCTTAGTTTTGTCAATAGTTATTTTGGTGTCCGCTTTAACCTTGCCAATTGGCAAGCGGTCATATTTCTGTAAAACTGCATCTGTAATTTCTACTTGAGTGACTGCAACTGTTGTTTCGGTAGGTCCATAGGTGTTAAAAATGCGTGCCTGAGGAAATTTCTTTTTTAGCATTACTACTTCATTGTGGGGCAATTCTTCACCACAGAACAAAAAGTGCGACAAGCTTGGGTGATGATCAGCAGTAAAAGTTTTATCCAAAAAACACATTTGCGCAAATGACGGAGTTGAAACCCAAACGTTAAATTGTAATTGAGGCAGAGTCTGAAATAATTGAGCAAAATTTTGTGTTACTTCATGCGGCAAAGCCACTAACTTTCCTGCTCCAACTAAAGCTGGATAAAGACTCATCACTGAAAGATCAAATGAATACGGTGCTTGCGACAAAAATGCGGGATGCTCGGGCAGATCAAAGTCCGTCATTTCCCAATTGATAAAGCTAAGCAGGTTATTATGACTAATCTGCACGCCTTTAGGTTTCCCACTGGTGCCTGAAGTAAAAATAATGTAAAAGTTAGCATCACCTTGGACAAAGTTGGCAGGATCGGGTTCATAATTGCCCTTTTCTACATCTTGAGGATGTACAACCTTAATAGGTGGTAAGTCAATTTCAGGCAGATCATCAATTGCTAAAATTGCTTCAGACTGAGAAACTTCTTGAATCATGACTATTCGTTCTGCATTAGAGTAACTGGCAATAGGAATATAGGCATGACCTGACTTGACACAGCCCAAGAAGCTGGCAACCATTTCAAAGTCCTGACCGCCCCAGATCATAACGGGACTTTGCGGTGAAAGTCCTAAACCAGCAATTTTATGAGCCCATTCATCTGAGCGTTTTTTGAGATCACCGTAGGTATTAGTTTGACCTAAATAGTCATAGGCAATGCGCTCAGGTTCTTTTTGGGCAACTTCATCAATTCTTTTAATTACATTTTCAATCATGATTTGTACCAGCTTAAAATTCGTTATAAATAAAGTGAACAGAAGTCAGCCCACTATATTGATATAAATAAATTAACACCATTAAAATGACACAATAGATAACTGTCGTTAAAATGAACTTCCCAATACGTTTTCCACGTGAATCATTTTTCTCTTTTTTAGCCATAATTTCATATCTTTCTCAATATTAATAAAATGTACTATCGAATATAGTACTACTAAAGTTTTGTCACCCAAAAATTCACCTCAAATTTTTACCAAATTTAAATATTTTCCCATTTCAACCGTTTATCGTTCGTCGTTTAGCTTGCGACAATCATTATAAGCAAAACAAAGCGGAATTAAAATTATGAATGAACCAAATAGTATAGTAATTACTAATAAGATAAAAAGATTAGTTGGCTTTAACCAGCGCTCACTCTCTGCGGTAGTTAAAATATATACGGCGAATAAAACTGTAAAAATTAGTTCCCCTAAAATCGTGTATGCCAATGCACCTTGACCAATTAATTGGTATAGCCTTAGCCAGACGCTTGCCGGAAGTAAACAAAGCCACCCAGAAAAGCGTAACCAGAAAGTGATTTTTTTACGATAATCTTGTCTACCCATTTTTCTCCTTAAAATCTCAATTATCCCTTTCAAATAAAGTAAACCTAATTATAACAATGAGTTTTGTAACAAACAATTTTGTAGCAACCAAAATTTGTATTTTGCCATTTTCGTCATACTTTTTTCACATTTTATAGTTATAATATAATTGTGATATAGGAAAGATATAGATCTTTTTTATATCATACTCAACTTTTTGTTTTTCATTCATACTCCTCCAAGTATAATAATGAAAAAACCGAAATGACTTTACAGGTCATTTTCATATCTATCCCTTTCGACTCACGTGCGTTACGTGAGTTTTTCTATACTCTTAAACAGTTCTAAAGAAATTCTTTACTCTTTTATAAGAGATTTTCTACCTTAACTTCATAATTTAGAGATATCATTTTAAATGTAGTAAGCAGTAGCAATGCTTACTACATACTCCCACTTTTTTATTTCATTCATTCTTACTCCTTCAAAGTAGATGAAAACTAACAGGCTCGCACACCTTGCGAGCCTTTTTTCTTTGTTATAGGATTAATTTAGTTATTTATTACTTATTAATATGAGAGGTTTATATTTAATGTTCTCACCCACAATAAAACACTTACTGGAAGAAAAATCAGGTTCATTCATTATCCCTGCTTCCCGTATTGCATTTGTCGAAGACGACAATCCTTTGTACCACGCCTTTATGATCTTGACTCGCGTAAAATACTCAAAAATTCCAGTCCTTGACCGCCAAAGCCGCGTTGTTGGCCTACTAAGTTTAGCAATGATTACAGATAAAATGATGGAAACGGACGACATTTCTCTTGAACCATTAAATCAATTAAAAGTGCGTGATGTCATGCAAACCAAGTTTGACAAAATCAACTTTGTGCAAACTACCTTGGAAACGCAGCTTCATTTACTAGTTGACAATGCCTTTTTACCCGTTGTTGATGACTATGGCGTTTTTCAAGGACTATTGACAAGACGCGAATGGATTAAAGCATTTAATTACATAGCGCACAACTTTGAAAAGGAATATAAAGTTACTCCAATTACTAAAAATAAGCAATTATGAGATATACTGTAAATTTATAATTATTTATTACATTTTTAGTGTACTTTATTTCAAATTAAGCTATAATATAATTAGCTAGGGAAATCTAGGTTTTATTTGGTAATCCAGCTATTTAGTTAGTACAATGTGAAAAATTGATTTTAATTTTATATTATTTTTTAAACATATACGAAATTACAATATTAACATCTTTAATCTTAAAAAAATTAAATAACGCTTTGCTAAATTAGTTATTAAAAATTAATAGATATTTCTAGAATAATTAGAAAAGAAGAGCACTAATATGGCAAGTAAAACAATTTCTGCGCAATTGACATTTTTGATAAGCGCAATTATAAAAAATTGGACTTACCCAAATGATCAAGAGCTATCACTAAAAGACAGAGCTGAGTTGGTTTCTCAACTAAAAAATTTGACAGAGAGCCCAGATAGTATGGACGAGGCCGCTAAAATCACTGATGCTTTTTACAAAGATAAAATAAATAAGCGGCTTAAATCAATAGATTCCAATTTTTCGTGGATCTTTATAATTTTGCAGCATGAATTGGTGTCCGCTTCGCGCTTACACGCTCTTCTCCTTGACTTAGCCAAAGAAGAACACTTTTCAGAAAAGGGAATTGCGAAAATTAACCAGTATTTTGCAGAAACTGATGATTATGGTGATAACGATGACTTTATTACAATGTCTTCCTCCGATTTGATTGACTCATTAGGACGGACTAAAATTTTTCACATTCATCCAGCTAAAGATGAATACCAAACTTTTAAAGTTAAAAAGCACCCAACAAAAGACACACCAAAGTCAATTAAAGCGGAAAATCAAGCAAATAAGATCATTAAGTTAAAAAAGCACTAATTAAAAGGAGCAGTCAGATGACTGGTCTTTTTTTTACCTAAAATTTAGCACTAATTTAGAATAAGTCTAAATTAGTGCTAAAATATAATTATATTTCTTTTTGTAGGAGGCATAATGCATGAGTTTTAAACGTCAATGGAAGTTTTTTTGTGTTTTAGCTATCGGAATAATAGCTCTTATTTGTCAGTTTGGCTTAAAAACAAAAAGTCTTTTTCAACTGGGAAGTCTGCAGTTCCCGATCCAAACTATTTTAATGGATTTAGTCGGTATTATAATGGCATATTCCTTGATCACTGAAATAGTTGGCGACTTTAAATCGGGGCGTTACGGCGTTGATATTTTAGCTGTAATAGCAGTCGTTTCTACTATTCTAATTGGTGACATTTGGGCTGAATGGATGATTCTAGTGATGATGACTGGCGGGCAAGCTTTAGAAGATTACGCCACTGGTCAAGCGGATAAAGAACTTCGTTCACTTTTAAATAATTCTCCTACTATTGCCAACAAAATCAGTAATCAAAAAATTATATCGGTAAATGTAGAACAATTAACAATTGGCGATCACATTCTAATTAAGCCTGGTGAACAGGTACCTGTAGATGGGAAAGTTATTAAAGGTGAATCCAGTTTTGATCAATCTTCTTTAACCGGTGAGTCGGTGCCAGTTGCCAAAAACCCCGGGGATCAATTAATGTCCGGTTCAATTAATGGCAATGTTGCTGTTGAAATGGCTGTTACTAAAAAAGCCAGTGATTCAGAATATCAAACTATCGTTTCATTAGTTAAATCTTCGCAAGCGCAACCGGCTAAATTTGTCAAAATGGCTGATCGCTATGCTGTTCCTTTCACTATTATTTCCTTGGTAATAGGAATCGCCGCTTGGATTCATTCCGGTAATCCAATTAATTTCGCAGAAGTTATGGTTGTTGCTTCGCCCTGCCCATTATTAATAGCAGCACCTGTGGCATTGGTATCTGGCATGAGTTCCATGTCTAAACACCATATTATTGTCAAATCTGGTCCTACTTTAGAGAAACTAGCATCAGCTAAAACTTTTGCCTTTGATAAAACTGGTACTTTAACGGAAAATCAACTGGTAATTGATGAAATCATTCCCGCTGATAATAGCAGTTATAGTGCGGAAACTCTGCAAAGCTACGCCACTAGTGTCGAACAACAATCAAGCCATATTATTGCCAATTCACTAGTTAGGGTAGCGGATAACAAACTCTTAAAACCCGCTACACAAATTAAAGAATCAACTGGTCAAGGCGTTAGCGGAATCGTTGAAAACCATTTAGTCAAAGTGGGCAAGCTGAGCTACATTAAACCAGAAGATAATTCGCAAAAAGTGCAGGAAACCAATGCTACAGCTATTTACATCTCAATCGATGATAAATACGCTGGCTATATTACATTTAAAGATCAAGTTAGACCAGAAAGTGCACAGACAATTAAGCGTTTACGGCGCCAAAGCAATGCCCACATTATGATGTTGACAGGAGATCATAAAGATGTTGCAACTAAAATTGGCAAGGCGCTTAATGTAAAAGATATTCGGTATGAATTATTACCAGCAGAAAAAATAGCTGCGATTAAAAATGTAAAGAAAGAAAATCGACCAGTTGTAATGACTGGTGACGGAATTAATGACGCACCTAGTCTGTCTGCTGCTGATGTTGGTATTGCAATGGGAGCCAAGGGGGCCTCAGCTGCCAGTGAAAGTGCAGATGCTATTATTATGGTAAATGATTTATCTAAAATTAATGATGCCGTAGCTATTTCTAAGCATACGATGAAAGTCGCTAATATTGATGTATTAACAGCTATCACAATAGTAATTATTATTGAATTAATTGCATTTACCGGTGCTATTCCTGCTTTTTGGGGTGCCATTTTACAGGAAGTAGTAGATATGATTTCAATTAGCTTGGCGCTTTTAGCTAAAACTACGCCCACAAACCCAGAACAAACAGGAATCAGTAAAACTACAAATTAATGAAAAATTTTTCTATTTAAAAAAGCCTGATAAATCAGCGTTTTAGACGAGGCGCAATTTATCAGGCTTTATTTATAAGAATCCTAAGGAATTAAAAATCATGTGGGATAAAATTGAATAGCGTAAATCCTTGCTGGTAGTGTAAACCCATGCTAATACACAACCTAAGGCCCAATAAACGAGCAGATATTTGGTTAATCCGGGATCATGAGCATAACCAAAAATAAGTCCACTTAAAAGTATGCCTAACCATTTGTTACTACTTGTGTTTTTATTGAAAAAAGCATTAAAGAATAGTCCGCGAAAAATAATTTCCTCAAATATAGGTCCCACAATTATAACCATTACAGGAAAAAAGTAACCTGCCTGATAAGAAATCTGATCAAGAAGTTTCTGATTAGTAGAAGTTTGCTCCGTATTAAAGCCTAAAGCCAATTGAATAGTTGCACTGACAAAAATGAGCATTATTGCCCCTAAAAAAGAGAGTAATACTTTTCTAATCTGCCAGTGTGGTTTACTATTAAAATTTCGCTCATTACTGTGCCTTAATTGCAGGCAGTAAAAGTAAAATGCTAATAGCAAAGCAATAATTGTAATTATAGCAGTTAACACCACAAAAGGAATATTTCCTAAGCCCAATGATTTTCTTAACCTAAAAGGATAGAAATAAAATTGTTGTACAATCGTATAAAGCACGAAAGCAAGTATTATTGTAATTATATTTCCTAGAAAATAGAACAACTTTTTCATTCACTTAGCTCCTTTCAGACCAAAAATAAAAGTAAATCCTTAACTAATTTTACACAGTATCTCAGTAACAATATAACCAGCCTTTATTTTATGTTATGGCTCAGATATCATAATAAGGCCGGTAATTATTTCCTGGGAAATAACTTTCTTATTCTAGCATACTTTAATTTACTAGGACTTTTTAAACATATTTATTATAATAGACTTATCTTTAGAGCAAAGGCAGGTTATTATGATTAGATTTTTTGAGATTCTAAACCAGAACCGATCTTTTATAATTCTTTCACTTATTATGTTGGCAACACTCACTGTTTTTCTGGTTTCCTGGTTAAAAGAACCTCGGAGATTACTTAATGGTATTCTTTTCACAGTTTTTTTGTTAACCTTCGGTGTTTGGCTCACAGTAATGATTCTATCTACGAGCTTAAGGCCGCTCATTTTAACTTATGAAATTCTAGTAGTTTTATTTGTAGCCGCAATTACTCTGATGGCTGCCTTTTCCTGGCTGTTTTTCTTGTGGAATGCATATATTGTCTGGAAGCGCGAAAGTCACACGCTGTCAAACTTATTAACACTTTTTATTGGTATCGGGATAATTGTCGTGTGGTTAATTGCACTAATTGGTCCGTTTAAAAACATGCCGTCTTGGGTCAGAATTCTCTTATATGCACCAACAGCTGTTTTCGATTATCTGCTTTTTGTTGCTTATAACTTTTTAGTAAATTTGACTTTCTATCAAATTGTACCAAGACAGTATAACCAAGACTATTTAATTGTTTTGGGCGCCGGGCTGTCACAGGGTGAAACAGTTACACCACTTTTAGCTAGTCGCATCAATCGTGCAATTGAGTATGCTCAAAAGCAGGTCACTAAGGGAAGAAAAAAGCCTAAGTTTATTATGTCTGGTGGTAAAGGCGGAGACGAAAAAGTTGCTGAAGCACAGGCAATGACCGAGTATGCAATCGCTCGTGGAATTGAGCCTAGTGATATATTACTAGAAGATAACTCCAAGAATACCTACCAAAACATGAAATTTTCGGCTAAGGTTGCCGCAAAAGATTTTGGCAGTAAAAATTATAGAGCAAAATTTTTCAGTAATAATTATCACATTTTTAGGGCTTCTCTTTACGCTAAAGCTGCCGGACTTAATGCCAACGGCGTAGGCTGCTATACTCGTTTTTACTTTCTGCCCAATGCAATCGTGCGTGAATTTGCTGCAGTTTTGCTTTTAAACAAGAAACGGCATATTATTGCTATCCTGTTAATTGTATTATTCTTCATTATTTATGCTTTATTTGATTTAACTGGACTTATTCATTAAAATAGTTATCTTCCTTTGGCTTTGCTCTTTCATAAATGTTAAACTATCTGTTATTAATTAATTATTAAAAGAAAGAGAAAAAGGCATGTTACAATTAAAAGATTTACGTAAGTCATATCATGTCGGTGATACAGTTACACATGCACTTGATGGTGTTTCCATATCATTTCGTAACCAAGAATTTGTGGCAATTTTGGGTCCTAGTGGGTCTGGTAAAACCACGTTATTAAATGTCATTGGTGGACTTGATCGTTATGATAGTGGAGACTTAATTATTAACGGTAAATCCACTAAAAATTTTAAGGAAATAGACTGGGACGCCTACAGAAATAATTCTGTCGGCTTTGTTTTCCAAAACTATAACTTAATTTCGCATTTATCAATTATTGCTAATGTCGAATTGGGCATGAATTTATCCGGAGTTTCTGCTTCTGAGCGTCATAAGCGAGCAGTAGACGCTTTAACCCAAGTTGGCTTAAAGGACCATATTTCTAAACACCCCAATCAATTATCTGGTGGTCAAATGCAGCGTGTCGCAATTGCGCGCGCTTTAGCCAATGATCCTGATATCTTACTGTGCGACGAACCGACCGGTGCTCTTGACACTGAAACATCTGAGCAAATCATGAAGCTGATTAAAAAGCTGTCAAAAGACCGCTTAGTAGTTATGGTTACACATAATCCTAATTTAGCTCAGGAATATGCCACACGAATCGTCAACTTTCAGGATGGTAAAATTTTAAATGATTCCAATCCTTTTAATCCAGAAAAAGAAAAAGATACTTTTAAGCTGAAACGGACAAAAATGTCGTATTGGAACGCCATCAAGTTAAGTTTTACCAATATTATGACTAAAAAAGGCAGAACAACTTTGACAGCCTTTGCGTCAAGTATCGGAATTATATCTATCGCAGTTGTTTTAGCCTTATCCAACGGCTTTCAAAAGCAGATTGATACAACGATGAGTAAGGCACTAGCCAAATATCCCGTTACCATCAATCAAACCTCCACCGATGCTTCAAATATCGAAGACCGTAACGAATCTGATAAGAATGTCAAAAATCGGGGCTATATAACTGTTGAAAAAGATAGACTGCAAGAATCGACTCATCAAAATAAAATTAGTCAAAAGTATGTTAATTACATTAAAAAAATAAATCCTGATTATGCTAACAATATTTCCTATCAGCGTGGAATCAACTTAAATTTACTAACACGTAACGATAATAAAATTAAGCGAGTCCAATTCTCCCCCATTTCTGCTAGTTCAGACAGTTCTCAAGCAGCTGCCCAGATGCGGATGCAAGCAATTAGTGCTACTGGGTTAGGCTCATCAGTATTTCCTACTACACTTAATTCTGGTAAAAGTAATTTCCTGAAAGAAAATTATCAACTTTTGTCTGGAGCGTGGCCACATAAAGCTACTGATTTGGTCTTAGTAACAGATAATGAAAACAAGTTAAATATTAATATTATTAAAAACCTAGGTTTCAAAGTTAAAGCTGGTCAAAAAATAAAGTATCCCAAATTTGTTGGTAAAACCTTCAAAATTGTCGCCAACAACGACTATTATCAGAAATTACCGACAGGTATGTTTATTCCGCAAAAAATCAGTAATTCTATGTACGATAATAGCAAAACCAAACTGCAGATTGTAGGCGTCATCAGGCCAAAAGATCAAAATTCTATGGCACTTTTGTCAGCAGGAATTGCCTACAGTGACCAGTTAACACAAAATATAATCAATAAAAATAAAGCTTCAGAGATAGTAAAAGCCCAGAAAAAGACCACTCAAAACGTCATGACTGGTCAAAGTATGAATTCTCAGGAAAAGAAACAAATGATACAGTCAATTGGTGGTTCCACCATACCGACTAGTATGATGATTTATCCCAATGACTTTGATGCCAAAGATAAAGTGCTTGATTACTTAGATAAATGGAATCGTGGCAAAAAGAAAAAAAATAAGATTATCTATACTGATATGTCAAGCGCTGTTACTTCAATGACTGGCGGCTTGCTTAATGGTATTACTACGGTCTTAGTTGCCTTTGCCGCAATCTCTTTAGTCACATCAATGATTATGATTGGTATTTTAACTTATACTTCTGTTTTAGAAAGAACTAAAGAAATAGGAATCTTAAAGGCACTGGGTGCCCGTAAAAAAGATATCACCAGGGTATTCGATGCCGAAACATTTATTTTGGGTGTTTTTTCCGGCGTTTTAGGTGTATTTATTGCTTGGTTGCTGGTCTTCCCTATTAATAGTCTTCTTTACTCCATTACTGACTTAAGCAATGTGGCACAGCTTAACCCTACTCATGCCCTGATATTAATTATTATTTCAACCATTTTAACTATGATTGGCGGCCACTTGCCAGCGCGGATGGCAGCTAAGAAAGATGCAGCAATTGCACTAAGAAGTGAATAAAAACAGCATTTTAGAGTTTACATAATATTTGTTACATGTGAAACAAATATAGGTAAGCTCTTTTTTTGCATAATTTTAAAGTAATATCTATTGTCGCATCCTGTTGACAAATTGGAATATACCAATTTATAATTAACTTAACTAATATGGAGGCGTAAATAAAAATGAAAATTATTATCACAGAAGATAAAGCCAGTGGCAGTAGGAAGGCTTTTGACTTATTTAAAGATAGTATTGCTAATGGCACTAAGGTAATCGGTTTGGCAACCGGCTCAACTCCCGTTACTTTATACCACCAATGGGCCGAAAGTGATTTGGATAACAGCAATTTAATTAGTATTAACCTTGATGAATATGTTGGCTTAACTCCCGATAATGACCAAAGTTATCATTATTTTATGCAAAAAAACTTGTTTGATAAAAAGCCTTTTAAACACTCGTATGTTCCTGATGGAATCAAAGCCATTAAGGATCCCGAAGGTGCTTCAGCTGACTACAACAGAATAATTGCAGAAAATCCAATTGATCTTCAATTATTAGGATTAGGACAAAACGGTCACATTGCTTTTAATGAGCCTGGAACTTCATTTGATTCTATTACCCACGAAGTACAGCTAACTGAGAATACTATTAAAGCTAATTCTCGCTTCTTCAACAACATTGACGAAGTCCCTAAATCAGCAATCTGCATGGGCATTGCAAATATAATGTCTGCCAAAGAAATAGTGATTATGGCTTTTGGTGACAATAAGGCTGATGCTGTGCAAAAGATGGTTGAAGGTCCAGTTACAGAAGAAGTACCAGCTTCAATCTTACAAAAACACCAAAATGTTACTCTTATTGTTGATCAAGCAGCAGCAAGTAAATTAAGTTCAACATACAATAAGTAATTAACTGATATTAAGCTAAAAAGGGCGGTGCATTAAAACACCGCTCTTTTTGTGTGCAATTTTACGAACTGTTATTGTATACATATGGTGCATATTATTAGTCTGTTAAAATAATCAGTATTATTATTAAGATGAACCCTGAGAGGATGGTGATAAGTTGAAGAGGAGTAAAAAGTGGCTATTGGTATTAGGCATGTTATTACTATTACCTGTGCCTTGTTACTTAATATGGGAAACCGGTAGTTTTTGGCAAAAGTATTTAAAGATTAAATTACCTCATTTAGGTACTCTTAACCCGATATTTGCCTGGTATTTAATTGGTATTAGTATAATTGTTTTTATAATACTAATTGTTAGTTTAATTGTCATCCTATTTTGGCCAGTCCAAAGAAACTTTAATTTAATTCATAAAAGTGATGGTCAAGTTAAGGTTACTTCCAAGGCCATTAATGGCTATGTAATGAATTCACTTGCCGATTTACCTTATTTAAATAATGCAAAGGTTAGTTCCAAGTTAACAAAACGCCGAATTAAAATTAAAATCGGCGGTGACTTGGGTCCTGGTGAAAACATTGCTGCCCTGCTTAACGACTATCTTGAAGAATTAAAAAAGAATCTGAAGCAATTGCTAGGAATTGAGCAAAAACCAAAAATTAACATCAAGTTTATCAATTATCACAAAGGAGATAAACCTGAAAGGCGCGTTCAATAAAGGAGGTCAAAATGAAAGAAGAATATAAAAAATACCTCCCAGAAATAAGCGGTGCCGTAATTGGCGTGTTACTGGCATTTTGCTTTTTGATACTGGGATTTTTCAAAACTATTTTCGTCATCGTAATGTTAGTCTGCGGCTTTTTAGTTGGTCATTACTGGCCGGTATTCAAAAAAATGTTGCAGAATAAATAATTTATATAAGGAGTATATACAATATGGTACAATCAAGTTCAAATCAAAGTAGTTCAAAGCCTGAAGTTAAAGGCGATTTAAAATATGATTCAAAGGTAATTCAAAAAATCGTGGGTATTGCCTTATCTGACATTAAAGGTCTTTTAACAGTTAACGGCGGCTTTTTCTCAAATATTGCCGATAAAATTGTTAATAGCGATGACGTCACTTCAGGCGTAAATGTTGAAGTAGGCAAAAAGCAGGTAGCCGTTGATATTGAGATCGTTGCAGAATATGGCGTAGACATTACCAAGCTATATGATCAAATTAAAGAAAAGATCCAAGAAAAAGTCAAAGAAATGACCGGTCTTGATACAGTTGAAGTCAACGTTACAGTAGTTGACATTAAAACTAAAGAGCAGCATGAAAAAGATTCTGTCAGCTTACAGGACCGTATCACCGGTGCTGCTAATGACACTAAGGATAAAATCAGCGATCAAAAAGACAAAGCTCAAGATAAAGTTGAGGAAAAAAAGAAAGAATCTAAAGAATCTAGAGTTAAATAATAAGCATAATTTTTGATGTTAACCCTAAAATTTGGACACTTTTTTAGTTGTTATCTAAGGACTAATTGCCGATATTCAATCGGAGTTAGTCCTTTTAGTTTGATTTTGATTTTTTTCTGGTTGTAATACTCAATGTAGTCTCTGATTGCATCTTCCAATTCAGTGAGATTTTTAAACAGCTTTTCACAACCATAAAATATTTCTCGTTTGATTATCCCGAAGTAGCCTGCCATTAAACCATCATCAAGCCAATTGCCCTTGCGTGACAGTGATTGACTAATGCCATAGTTTTTGCTTGAACTCTGTCATATCTGAATACCATTTGTGATTGGGATAAAACCCACTGAAGCTGCGTTTAATCAGGTCAGGCTTGATCATACCTTTAAAGCCTGCTCCTTAAAATTACTTGTATGAAGTAGTAAAAGGCTGGTCTAAAATAGCTAGACCGTGATGGTCAATCAAAGGCAGCAAGTAATCAATTTTAGACCTGCCAACCCGATAACGCTGACTTAACTCAGTAGAACCAATTTGATAATCATGCCAAAGATGATAGATTTTAATTTTATCTTGTTTAGATAATTTAGTCATAAAAATAGCCTCCAAATTTGTCCTAAATTTGGGGGTCATTTCATAACTCTACTGCCTTTTATGAATTAATGAAATTAACCGTAATATTGATCCTGGTCTAAAGCAGTTTCATCGAAATTAACTATCATAAATTCATAGTTTGAAAAACACTCCATCCAATTGTTAAAATAGTCGTTCTCTTTTTTTAGCGACTTACTATTTTCTTCTCCTTCTGTTATAAAAGGCTTTGAACGTATATTAAAATTTGCATGTATTGTACCCAGCAAATTCAATAAACACAAGAAATCTTTTGCTGAATCCACACTTACATGAAAGGATTTAAACGAGTTATTATTTTCGCCAAGATATCTTTTTACTCTATTATACTCAGCAGCAGATTCTGCCTTATAATTTTCAACGCTATTTACATTCTCTTCAATAATAGCTGTCGGAGCTTGATTTTTAAAAAGATCTAGTATCTTTCTTAACTTAAAAAATTGTTCATCATTCATTTTTATCATTCCATTTAAAAGGCAGTGCGTGGAAACATTATATCTCCTAGGAAGCCATCAATTTTGCCGCTTATTTCTTCAGAATATTAGGTAATAGCTACATTTGCATTTAAGAGTATCTTCATTGACTGTATCTGCATAAAACACTATGCCCATAATCTAAAAGACTAGAGTTTCACAGCTTATTTAATTGTTCAATAAAATACTCAGCATTCTATTTTCCTAATTCGATTACTTGATCAAACTGCCTTTTAATTTCAGGTCGCAAGTGATGGGAAATGTAGACTAGAGTGATATCGTTCAAATTGAGCAAGCTCTGTTCGATTTTTTGTCCGTCCTTTTCATCAATTGCGGAAGTAATTTCATCGGCCAAAATAACCTGCGGGTTACCCAGCAGCTGCCTTGCCAGTGCAATTCGCTGCTTTTGCCCACCTGAAATATTGTTACCGGCGTGTTTTAAAACAGTGTCAAGCCCGCTGGCGCTGTCAGCGACAAATTTTTCCAAATCTGCACGTTTAATCGCAGTCTTCAGCTCTTCTTCAGTTGTCTCACGATCTAAAGTGATGTTATAACGCAGGCTGCCATCAAAAATATAGGCTGACTGGTCAATATAAGCGATCTGCTTATGTAGCGACCGCAGACTAAGCTCACGGTATTCATTGTCATCCCAGGTAAGTGATCCTTGGTAGCCGGTTAATAAACCACCAATTAATTTTACCAGGGTCGACTTACCGCAGCCTGATGGACCAACAATAGCTACCCGTTCGCCTCGCTTAATGCTGCCAGCAACATTCGTTAAAATCGGTCTATCACTATTGGGGTAGCTGAACGAAAGATCGCTAAATGCAATTTGCTGGGTCAAAGGAGCAACATCCTTGTCCCCTGTTTTTTCCTGCATATTAGCTAATTTATTATATTTGTCAAAAATAGGTTGAACTGCCCGAATTGAAGTTAGATCAATACTGATTTCTGTCAAGCTGCCAAAAACGTTACCGGACATTGAACCAACAATTAAAATAGCACCGATAGGAAGTTGGTTGTGAAAGGCCAGATATCCGGATTCAATGGTTAAAATAGTTTGAGCAGATATACTTATCAGGTTAATCAGTGAATTAGAGAATGACATTTCCGTAATGTAATTAACCCGAGCCTGTCCAGTCTTATCTGATGCCGCAAGAACTATTTTATTGAGCAATTTTTGCTGACCAAGCGTGAGCAGATTGACAAAACCTTCAAGAGCATCGGTTGCTTTTGCCGTTAATACTTCATTTTGCCTGCTTTGTTTTTGCGACAGTTGTTCCAACTTTTTCTTAAAAAGACGGGGAAATAAAATCATAACAACAGCAAAAACCAAAGTGGTTACAAATAAGAGTGGATGATAAGAAAACAGGATGACACTGGCAATAATGCCTAGGAGTGCGCTGCTAAATGTTTGCTCTAAACTGAAAAAGCCATCTTGATTAATTTGGTTTATATCGTTAGTAAACCAGGAAACATAATCAGCTTCCGTGTGCTTGTTGAAATCTTCATACTCTTGGCGACCAATTATATGGGCTAATGCGTTCCTAATGGAATTATCGACGGCCTTGATGATTACAGCGGAATACCGTGAACTACAAAAAAAGAAAATCAGAAAAAAGCCCCAGCTAAGCAAGTTTAAACCTGTATCAACAATAAAGCCCTTTAAACTGTGCTGAGTCAAAGCAGTAAGTGCATTACCTTTAAAAATGCTGGCAGCAGTTTGTGCCAAATTCCGGCCAAAATAGAGGATGGCTAAAATTACATACATGCCTGAATTACGTTTAATGTAGGTCCAAAGCGAAAATTTTGTTATAGTATCGTCCATGATTTACTTCCTGTCTAAATCCCTATTTTTAGAGTTAATACTAAAATGATTTTGGTTCAATAGATAATATGGTTTTTGCATTACTTCTTCAAAAGACTCTTAACTGGTACTTACAGCAGGAGTTGTACTATCTAAAGATAAAAATCTTTTCAAGATATCAGTTATGCCCTCTTGTTTCCATCATTTACTAATAATTTTATAATTTACTTACTATCTTATATCTTTTTTAACATTAAAACAATTTGTTTTTAATTTTTATTCTTAAAATTTTCCCATAGCAACAGTATATAAATATCAACTGCAACTTTTTCGAGCCTTTAAAAAATAATTCGTTCTATAATTGCAAAATCACTTATTATACTTAATGCAATCAAAACGAGCAATTATTGACTACTTTATTTATCACAGAATCGATAGAATCAAAGTACAGAATAAAAGGGCTTAACACCGGATAATATTGGCATTAATCCTCAGTAAAATAATTAATTAATATTTATCGGTCAGATTTTTTGGTTTCACGTGTAACATCTAACTTCTACAAAAAATTATTTACTTGAATACTCAATTTTTTATTCTGTATTATACAAAATCACTTGACTTTTTGATTAAAATTTTAATTTACTTTTTGCTTGTATACCACTATATCTCGTATTAAACTAAATAAGAATCTATATATTGTATTTAAGAAAGAACGTGATCCAAGTTATTGTTTTAAGTGGGCCAATTGGAGCCGGTAAATCCAGTTTAACTAGTATTTTAGCTGAGCACTTAGGTACACAAGCCTTTTATGAGGGAGTGGATAATAATCCTGTTCTTCCTTTATATTATCAAGACATGAAACGCTATACTTTTTTGCTTAATATCTATCTGCTTAACCACCGTTTAGCACAAATCAACCAGGCAATTCGTGAAAAAAATAGTGTATCTGACCGTTCAATTTATGAAGATGCACTCTTTTTCAAAATGAACGCGGACAGTAAAGTAGCTGACCCTACTGAATTTAAGATATACGACAGTTTACTCGAAAACATGATGGAAGATACCCCAGGTAATCCCAGCAAAAAGCCAGATTTACTAATTTACATTCATGTTTCCTTGGATACAATGCTTAAACGCATTAAAAAGCGGGGGCGTTCATTTGAGCAAATCAGTACCGATCCTAGTTTAAAAGACTATTACGCTAGGCTAATTAAGTACTATGAACCATGGTATGAGAAATATGATGCATCTCCTAAGATTAAGATCGACGGGGATAAATACGACTTTATCTGCGATGAAGATGCTAAAAAAGAAGTTTTAAATCAGATTGATGACAAATTGCACGCAATAGGCAATTTAGAATAGAGAAGGAACGTGATGACAGTTATTGTTTTAAGCGGGCCAATTGGAGCCGGTAAATCCAGTTTAACCAGTATTTTAGCTAAGTATTTAGGAACCAAACCATTTTATGAGAGTGTCGATAACAATCCTGTATTGCCACTTTTTTATGCTGATCCTAAAAAATACGCATTCTTACTTCAGGTATTTTTCCTAAACACTCGTTTTCGTAGTATCAAGGATGCATTGACTGATGATAATAACGTTCTTGATCGTTCAATCTATGAGGATGCCCTTTTCTTCCAAATGAATGCGGACATTGGTCGTGCAACGAAAGAAGAAGTAGCTACCTATTACGAACTGCTTAATAATATGATGAGTGAGCTCAAGCATATGCCTAAGAAAAATCCAGACTTGCTGGTTCATATTAAAGTTTCATACGACACCATGATTAAAAGAATTCAAAAGCGTGGTCGACCTTATGAACAATTGAGCTATGATGCAACACTGGAAGATTATTATAAGCGGCTTTTACGCTACTATAAACCTTGGTATGAAAAGTATGACTACTCACCTAAAATGGAGATAGATGGTGACAAGCTAGACTTTATGACTGATAAGCAGGCTAGAGAAGTTGTACTTGATCAAATCGTTGCCAAACTAAAAGAAATGGGTAAATTACCCGAATCATGGAATAAGCCTACAAATATTCAAATAGATTAACAATAAATAAATTATTATCAAAAGGTCATTAGAACTATGTGTTAATGGCCTTTTTATGTTGCCTATTACTATTTTAAAGTTCTGTTTAATTTATAGGAAAAGCTCTAAAAGTGAGGAGTAGCAATTAGATAGCTGGATGACAATTTAAATATTTTGTTACTTACTCAAATAAAAAATCAGAAAACTATGTTATTATTGAATCATATATTTTTCACATATTTATTTAATTAATTTATATAGTTTTAATTAGCTTCACTTGTGCTAATTTTACCCGCCCTATTAAATTAACTTTGTAAGAAGGAGAAAAATGAATTATATCCTTTCAATTATGCCCTCTCTCTTTGCAGGTGTAAAAATGACATTAATTTTATTTTTTTGGACTTTAATTGCTTCGATTCCCTTAGGAGTCATAGTTAGCTTAGGCTTACTGTCACATTTTAAGCCTCTACGGTTAATTCTAAAATTTTATATCTGGATTATGCGGGGTACCCCACTCTTGTTACAATTAATTTTTATTTTTTATGGCTTACCCATAGTCGGAATAATTTTTCAACGCTACGATGCAGCGCTTTTTGCTTTTGTCTTAAACTACACAGCCTATTTCGCAGAAATTTTCCGTGGGGGCTTTCAGTCAATTCCAGTAGGACAATATGAAAGTGCTCGGGTTTTGAGGCTAAATTACTGGCAAACTTTGACACATATTATAATTCCGCAAGTTAGTAAAATTGTCATACCCTCAATCGGAAACGAAGTTATCAACCTGGTTAAGGATACTTCGCTTGTTTATGTCATCGGTCTAGGTGAACTTTTACGTGCCGGCAATGTTGCTACTGCCAGAGACGTAACACTGATTCCTTTAATGATAGTCGGGATAATCTATTTACTAATGACTGGTATAGCATCATTTTTGCTAAAGAAAATTGAACGCATTTTTGCAAAATGGAAGTAAATTAAAGGAAACAATATGCTAGAACTTAAAAACATTACCAAAAAATTTGGCACACGCACAATCTTAAACAAATTAAACCTCACTATTCCTGACCAACAGATTTTAGCCATTGTAGGACCTTCGGGAGCGGGAAAAACCACTTTATTGCGCTGCTTAAGTGGTTTGGAAAAAATTGATGCAGGTGAATTCTTATGGGATGGGCAAAAATTTGATCCAACTGCTCCTGATAGCAAAAGTCATATTATCGGAGTCGTTTTTCAAAGCTATGAGCTTTTTCCTAATTTAACTGTAATTGAAAACATTACTTTGGCACCAACCCTAGTTTTAAAAGAAACTGCAGAGCAGGCGCAAACTCACGCACAAAAGTTATTGCAACAACTGGATTTAACTGGTAAAGAGGATCTTTATCCCTATCAGCTCTCTGGGGGCCAACAGCAAAGGGTAGCTATTGTGCGAGCATTGGCAATGGAGCCTCATATTTTATGTTATGATGAGCCCACCTCTGCTTTGGACCCGGATTTAAGAACAAAAGTCGGAGAAATAATTTTAAAACTTAAAAATAATAACAAAATGACACAAATTATTGTGACTCATGACATGGAATTCGCCAGTCAAGTTGCTGATCAAGTATTCAAAGTCAAAGCTCTAGATGATAAGAAGGTAATATAAGTGAAAACTAAGCGCCTCTTAATTCTTACAATAACGCTCGTCTGTTCTATCTTCTTTGTTTCTGGCTGCAGTGGTGTGTCAATTAATAGAAAAGCTAACGAAGTTGATAATTGGTCCCATATCAAGCAGCGTGGGTATGTTACAGTTGGTGTAGATGATACTTTTGTGCCCATGGATTTTAGGCAAAAAAATGGTCAGTTAATTGGTTATGATGTTGATCTAGCTAATGCAGTATTTAAGCAATATGGCATCAATGTCAGCTTTCAAACTATTGACTGGTCTATGAATACTACAGAGCTTAAAAACGGCACAATCGATCTGATATGGAATGGTTTTAGCAAGAATCCAGAACGTAAGGCCAAAGGTAATTTTAGTAAAACTTATTTGTATACTTCACAAGTGTTAGTAAGCCTCAAGAAGAATAAAATTAATACTATTGCTGCAATGAAAAATAAGACTTTAGGAGTTCAAACCGGCTCTTCTGGCTATAACGATGTAATGAAATACCCTAAAGTTTTTAAAAACCATATTAAAAATCATGATCCTATTCTCTATGATTCCTTTACCAATGCTTTTATAGATTTAACTGCTGGCAGGATTGACGGCCTTTTAATCGACAGTTCTTATGCAGACTATTACATTTCTAAGCAAAAGCATCCGGAAAATTTTACAGAAATCGATAGTCCCTTCCCTAAAGAAGAATTTGGTGTCGGTTTGAGAAAAAGTGACGTAACCATGAAGCGCAAAATCAATCAAGCACTAGAAAAACTAGCACGAAACGGTACTCTCACAAGAATTAATCACAAATGGTTCGGTAATAAAGCACGATCTCCCTTGCTTGAAACGAACTAAGCTCTATTAATTTATTTTGTCAAGGACTGCTGCTATGCCATCATGATTGTTGTCTAAAGTAGTTGTAAATTTTCTCTTTAGGTCCTCCGGTGCATTCCCCATTACTACAGGGTGACCCACTGATTGCAGCATTTTTTCATCATTATAATTGTCGCCAAATGCCCAGCATTCTTTTAAGTCTGCGCCCAAGGCCTGAGCTATTACTTTTACACCCTGACCCTTAGAAACGCCCTTAACAACAACTTCCAATAAATTTGCAGCAGATTTTACGATGTAAAATTCAGGATAAAGTTGCTGCAAGTCTTTTTGCGTAGCATCTAATAAATCCGGCGTGCCCATCAGCAAGATTTTATGAACTTTTTTAAGTTGGCGGATTTCAGCAATTGAACTTGGTTGCGCCCTGAATTTAACTATTTTTTCCTCATTCTTAACTAATTGATCATTATTACCTGGGAAATAATACCAGTTGTTACCGCTGTAGACATTCCAAACAACACCATTATTTTTATGTTCAATATAGGTGCATATTTCCGCAGCTTTTGCAGAAGGCATGGAACGTGAATCAAGCGTATGACCCATTTCATCCAAAACTAAAGCACCATTATATGCAACCATTGGACATGCTTTAGTAATTTCACCGACAACTGACATAATTGCCTTGGGCATGCGGGCAGAAACTGGCACAAAAACATTACCCTTAATAATTTGTTTCCGAATAGCCAATTTAGTTTTAGGTGTAACTTTTTGCTTTGAGTTAATTAAAGTACCATCTATATCTGAAAAAATTAAATTTCCCATTTTTTCTCCTATCGAGTTTCATAAATTAATACAGTTTTACCCTCATTTTACCGATTAAAGTATTAACAGGTCAATTTGTTCATAAATGTAACTATTAATAAATTATGCTTACTTCGCCTACTTATGCCTAGTATTATTCGTGTTTGCATTATTTTAAATGAATGGTAAACTAGAATAGTCGTTAGTTTGATTTAAAACACGAACAATATATTTGGGAGAGGTTAGATGAATTTTATAAAGAGTTATTTTCAACTCGATAAATACAAAACCAATGTTAAAATTGAATTTCTTGCTGGGTTAACAACTTTTATCAGCATGTCATACATTTTATTTGTTAACCCAAGTGTCTTGGGAGCCAGTGGCATGGATAAAGGGGCAGTTTTTACAGCCACTGCTTTAGCCAGTGCTTTAGGTACTGCTATTATGGGGATCGTTGCCAACTATCCTATTGGAGAAGCTCCTGCCCTTGGTATTAATGCGTTTTTTGCTTATACCGTTTGTGTAGGCATGCATGTTTCATGGGAAACAGCCTTAGCCGCTGTCTTTGTGGCCTCTATTATCTTCATTTTAATTACTATGTTTAAGTTAAGGGAAAAGATTATCAATGCTATCCCTGCTGACTTAAAATTCGCAATTTCTTCCGGAATCGGCCTGTTCATCGCATTTTTGGGAATGCAAGATGGTGGTTTAATTGTAGCAAACAAATCAACACTGGTCGGCTTGGGTTCACTTCATGATCCGGCTGTCTGGATTACCATTTTCGGCCTTATTGTTACTGTTGTTTTAATGATTTTAAATGTACCGGGAGCTATTTTTATTGGTATGATCCTGGCAGCTATTTTTGGTGTAGTTACAGGACAAATCCCTTTACCAACTAAAATAGTTTCAGTAGCACCAAGTATTGCCCCATCATTCGGCCAAGCGATTTTCCATGTTAAAGATATTAATACTCTGCAAATGTGGGTAGTTGTACTTACCTTCCTTTTAGTAACTTTCTTTGACACTGCCGGTACTTTAATTGGCTTAGCCCAACAAGCAGGCTTTATGAAAGACAACAAAATGCCCCGCGTAGGTAAAGCTCTGGCGTCAGACTCAACTGCTATGATGGTTGGCTCAGTTTTAGGAACTTCACCAGTTGGTGCTTTTGTTGAATCAAGTGCCGGTATTGCAGTTGGTGGCAGAACTGGTTTAACTGCTGTCTTTGTGGCTATTTTCTTCTTAATATCAATGATATTTAGTCCCCTGTTAGGCTTGTTTACTACACATGTTACGGCACCAGCCTTAATCATTGTTGGTGTTCTGATGGCACAAAACACAGCACATATTCAATGGGACAAGATGGAAATTGCAGTTCCTGCTTTTCTAATTTTAATTGGTATGCCTTTAACCTATTCAATATCCGATGGTTTGGCTTTAGGGTTAATAACCTACCCTATATGCATGGTTGCTGCCAAGAGATTTAAAGAAATTACACCAATGATGTGGATTCTTTTCTTCGTCTTTATTGTCTTTCTATGGGTACTAAATTTCTAAGACTTACTAATTGTTAAAAAAATATAATATGATAAACTAAGCAAATATATTGATGTCAATCGTACTCATATATTTGCTTTTTATTTTGGAAGAGGTTTTTATGAAAACAATAGATTACAAAAAATTTATATTGCCACTATTGTTTGGCCTTATATTCTGGTTGACGACGCCAATTCGTCCAGCCGGAGTATCAGTTCAAGCCTGGCATATGCTGGCAATATTTATTGGAACAATTATCGGCTGTATCACATTGCCAATAGCAATCAGCGGCGTCACTTTAATTGGCTTTACTTTAACCATTTGTCTTGGACTTGCACCACTTGCAGACAAAATTGTTAACGGAAAAGTAATCGAAAAAGGAGCCATTAATGCATTTGCAAATTCATCTGCCTGGCTTATAGTTATGGCTTTTATGATTTCGCGAGGTATCGTAAAAACCGGCTTGGGGCAAAGAATTGCTTTGTATTTTGTTAAGTGGTTTGGTCATAAGTCCCTAGGTTTAGGTTACGCAATAGGAGCTATCGATTTAATAGTATCCCCTGCAACTCCTTCAAATGGTGCAAGAGCAGGTGGTGTGGTATATCCATTAATTCAATCTTTAGCCAATACTTTTGGATCAAAACCTAATGATCCTTCACGTAAAAAGATGGGAGCTTACCTAACTTTTACGGAATTTCAAGTTAATATCATAACTTCGTCATTATTTATGACCGCATGTGCGCCTAACTTAATCGCCGTTGCACTAGCCGGTAAGGCCGGCGTAACTCTTAGCTGGATGCCGTGGCTTATGGCCAGCATTGTACCTGCAGCAATTTGTCTAATTGTGGTGCCATATTTTGTTTACAAACTTTATCCACCGGAAATTAAAGAAACTCCTAACGCCAAAGAATGGGCCGACGGGGAATTAGCAAAAATGGGAAAGCTTACGTTATCTGAAAAATTAATGGCGGCCATTTTCGCAATCACTTTAGTGCTCTGGATGCTTTCCAGCACTTTAGGAATTGATGCTACATTAATTGCCTTCATTTCCGTTTCCCTTTTGTTACTTACTGGTGTATTAACACCTAAAGACTTGCTAAGTGAAACTGGTGCCTGGAATATCTTGATTTGGCTGTCAATTTTAGTATTCATGGCTGAAAAGCTTACTCAGTTTGGCTTGATTGGCTGGATATCAAGTAGCATTTCTAGTGCAATGAAAGGCCTCAACTGGTTAATAGTTTTGGTAGTTCTAGCATTGGTCTTATTCTATACCCACTACTTATTTGCCAGTGCTACAGCTCATAATTCAGCAATGTATCTGCCATTATTAACTGTAGCAATTTCTGCCGGTGCACCTAAATTACTGGCAGCCCAATTTTTAGCTCTATTTTCTGCAATCATGGGCTCTACTACCCATTATTCCAGTCCTGCTGCATCAGTCTTAGCTTCTTCTGGTTATGTAAAACAAGATGAGTGGTGGAAATTAAGTTTTATATTTGGTATTTTTTATATCTTAGTTTACGGCATTATCGGATTAGCTTGGATGAAACTAATCGGTATGTGGTAATTATGCAAAGCAAATCTTGATAGGTTTGCTTTTTTATTTCCTGGGAAATAATTTTGCATTACATGGTCCATTTACCCCCAATAAGTTATATACTAGATATATTAGTTCTTTATAATTTTAATATTTTTAGGAGGAAAAATGACGACACTAGATAAAGTCTTTCATTTAAACGATGCTCATACCACTGTTAAACGTGAATTAATAGCTGCATTAACCACGTTTGTCAGTCTCTCCTACATCCTTTTTGTTAACCCAAACATTTTGCACGCAGCCGGTATTGATAAAGGGGCAGCATTTACAGTTACTGCAATTTCGATTGCAATTGGCTGCTTCATTATGGGTCTAGTAGCTAATTACCCCGTTGCTCTAGCCCCAACATTAGGTAGCGCAGCCTTTTTCGCTTACAATGTCTGCGGAGGAATGCATATTAACTGGCAAACTGCCTTAGCTGCTGTTTTAGTTGCATCTATTTTATTTATTTTAATAACAGTTTTGAAGCTGCGTGAAATAGTAGTTGATGCTATTCCACAAGATCTGAAATATGCTATTTCTGCTGGTATCGGCTTATTTATCGCCTTTATCGGCCTGCAAAATGGTAAGTTAATTGTCAATAGTGATTCCAATTTAGTTACTTTAGGCAAGTTTAATTCACCAGCTGTCTGGATTACTCTTTTTGGCTTGACCCTCACCGTAATCTTAATGGCAATGAATGTACCCGGATCAATTTTTATTGGTATGGTCATTACAGCTGTCTTTGGGGTTATTATTGGCCAAGTTGCTGTGCCAAAAGGTATTATTGCAAGTGCTCCAAGTATTGCTCCGACATTTGGTCAAGCTGTATTTCACTTAAAAGATATTAACACCCCACAACTATTCATGGTAGTTTTAACGTTCCTACTTGTTACGTTCTTTGATACAGCAGGTACATTGATTGGAATGACTGAACAAGCAGGCATGGTAGATCAAAATGGTAAGATTCCACGAATTGGAAAAGCTTTCGTTTCCGACTCTTTAGCAATGGTCGAGGGGGCCGTCTTAGGTACTGCGCCACTGGGAACTTCTGTAGAATCAAGTGCAGGAATTGCCATGGGCGGACGTACTGGTTTAACGGCAATTTTCGTAGGAATTTTCTTCCTAATATCAATGATTTTCAGTCCACTTCTGGCGGTTATTCCCACCACTGTTACTGCACCAGCACTAATTATCGTTGGCGTACTCATGGCCGGAAATCTGAAAAAAATCAATTGGGACAAATTTGAGATTGCTTTCCCAGCATTTTTAACAGTAGTTGGTATGCCATTGACTTACAGTATTTCTGACGGCTTGGCACTCGGCATGATAGCCTACCCAATTACCATGATTGCTTCTAAGCAAGCCAAAAAAGTTTCACCAATGATGTATATCCTATTAGTAATATTTGTTATCTTTTTCTTGATTACAAATATGTAAAGATATTAGTTTAATTACAAAAGATCACTTCAGTTTGAAGTGATTTTTTGTTTGTAATCATTCATAAATCTCACTTTACTTTTTAGTTATTTAATACTAAAATTCAGAAATAAAATTTTAAATTACCACTAATGGGAGGGAATTATTTTGCATAATACTAAAGAAAAATCAATCAATCATTACACTGGTACTATTACTTTCTTTTTTATTGCTTTACTAACCAGCTTTAATTCTGGCTTTTTCCCTTATTCCATTACTGGCAGGCTCTGCGCCATTTTGTGGCTAGTCACATTCAGTCTCTTAATTTTTGCCTTTGAATATTTGATCAATCATATTAATGTCGAAAATAAAGGCATAGCAAAAGCAGCAGTAAATTTCAGTATCTGGCTTTTAGCAGCCTTGGTTTTGGTACTATTCAGCGTGTTTACGGCCGCAGTTTAAGCGCATTATCTGGTAGCGTCTTTGCGCCACTTGCGCATCGTAGCGGTACCGTTTGCCGTGATAACAAGAAATCTGGCCGCGTTCAAGCTTGTACTTGACCGTGGTGGGTGAACAATTGGGACTGGCGGCAACTTGACGCAGGAACTGACCTTGGCTGCGTAAAACCTGGATAATTACGCGGTCTTGCAAAGCAAGATGTTGGCCCTTTTGGTGAGTAGATATGGTAGAATTAAGCGAGTTCATTGGTAACTTCTTTCTAGAATTGATTGGGTTAATTACATTCTATCAGAGAAGTCCAATGGACTTTTTTTATTTTCTAATCAGCGCAAGTGTTCAACTTCATTTTACAATTTACCTAAAAAAGTTATCATAAAAAGCTAATAGGTCAGAATAAGCTCTGATTTATTAGCTTTTTTAAATTATAAGTAATACAGAATACGGTTAAAACAACTTGCTAGCCATCATATCGGACTCTTTGCATTTGCTTTATTTGAATAAATACCTGACCGCGACGGCCTGCATCAAGAGTTAGAACCAGAGAATCACCGGCTTTAATTACCGATTGACCGTTAGGAATTACATACTTGCCATCACGATATATTGCTTTAACTAAAGTATGCTTAGGCCACTTGACCTGCATGATTTCTTTTCCCGCAAGCTGGCTGTCTTCATAAATTGGCACAGTTAGCTGGTCAGTTTTGCCGGAAACTACCGCTGAATGTTTTTTATTTTTTACAGACATTGCGCGAGCAAGCGTACCGTAAATGGGATCACCATTGAGCAGTTCATCAACCAGTAATGCAACAAAAGCTACCACAGCTAGCGGCATTAAATGAAGCAAAGACCCAACCATTTCCGTAATAAGGATGATGGCGGTAAAAGGAGCCCTAATTACGGCGGCGAAATAGCCAGCCATTGCGAAAATAACCAAATTAATCACCAATTTTGCCGGCAATAAATGTAATTGCACCAAAACAAGACCGTAGCTGGCACCAATTACTGCACCCATTGTCAATATCGGTAAGAAAATACCACTTGGTAGTCCTGAATCGTAAGAGATAATAGAAAACACAATTCTAACAACAAAGAAAAATAAGAGTAAGCCTACTATTTTCCAACTGCTTTGTTTAATAATCTGCGGTAACGCTAATATTAAGCGGTTACCCGGACCAGTAATTAAAGGGTAAAAATAAGCGATTGGTATTAATAAAGTGAGAGGTATTAGTCCGTATAACCAACTTGGTAAAAAAGTAATTTTCGCATATAACTTTTTCACTTTAAATAAGCCAGTTTTATAAAAATGACCTAGTAAGCCCAAAATTAAGCCCAAGATGAGCAGATAGCCATACAGCCTAACGGGAAAAGTATGACGATAAACCAGAGATAGTGCTGGCTTTTGACCAAAAATATTTGAAACTACAAAATCTGAAACTAGAGCACCTGCAAGTGCATTTAACCACACCCGTGGCGAAAAGTTATGAAATACTTCTTCAAGCACAAATAATGCACCACTTAATGGCGCCCCAAAAGCTGCAGCTAAACCGCTGGCCGCTCCAGTAGCTAGCAGTACTCTAGCATTCGTTTTTGACTCTTTAGTACCCTCGCCAACACCTTGACCGATAGTTGAACCGATCTGCAAAGAAGGCCCCTCAGGTCCTAAAAATAAGCCTGTACTGATAACTAAAATGCCACCAATAACTTTGCGCCATAATGTGGGCCACCACTGTAGAGTTAAATTTCCTTCCAGCTGTAGTTTTACTTCCGGTATACCAGAGCCGCCAACGTGAGGATATTGCTTAACAAAATAACCAGCAATTAAGCCTACTAAAATGAGTCCCAAAATGATTGGAATAAACCATAAGGCATTTTGATGTGCCACGTGAAACAGTCTAAGCCACAATTCTGTCATTTTTTGAATACCAAAGCGAAAAAAGCCCACTACAATCCCGCTTGCAAGACCTACTAGCATTGCTTCCAGCAACAGCTTTATTTGTACTTTTTTATCCCTCATAATACCTCTACTTTTTCAATATAATTAGCACTACTAAAAAACCAGTTAAGTTTTAACTTTAACTGGTTTTTAGTGTTACACGTGTAACAACTTATTTTTCCTCATACCATTCAGTGTGATAAACGCCTTCACGGTCATTTCTAAAGTAAGTATGAGCGCCAAAGTAATCACGTTGTCCTTGAATTAAGTTTGCTGGTAAACTTGGATTAAAAATTGATTCCAAGTAATTCAGTGATGCACTTAATGTCGGAGTAGGAATACCTGCTCTAGTGGCGAGTTCAATCACTGCACGCAAAGCAGCGATATTCTTATTCATTAAGTCCTTGAAATATGGATCTTGGAACATGTTATCAAGTTTCTTACCTTCAGAAAATGCCTTTTCAATGTCTTTTAACATTGCTGAGCGAATAATACAACCTGCTTCCCATGATTGAGCAATCGCCGGATAGCGCAAGTCCCAGTTATAGGCATCCGCAGCCATTTTCAGTTGTTGGAAACCTTGAGCATAAGCTACAGCTTGACATAATTGCAAAGCCTGACCAAGATTATCAATTAAATCTGCTGGTACAGCACCATTCCATGTTATTTCTTTACCCTCGCGCGTAGTAGCTTTAGACATAAAACGGCTAATTACAGCTTCGGCAATAACGCTGATTGGAGCACCCAGATGAACACCATCTTCCAGCATCCAGTTACCAGTACCTTTATAAGAAGCAACGTTTAAGATATGATCAATTACATGGTCAGGGGTTAAATTATCCTTTTGCTTTAGCACTTCAGCAGTAATTTCACTTAAATAGGCTTGAACCAATCCTTCATTCCAGTGCGCAAAAATGGCTGACATTTCATCATTTGTTTTGCCCGCAACCTTACGCAAAATATCGTAAACTTCGGAAAATTCCTGCATAATGCCGTATTCGATACCATTGTGGACCATCTTAACGTAATGACCACTGCCTTCAGGTCCAATAAAGCTGACACATGGATGGCCTGCGGAATTCTTAGCTGCAATTGCTTCTAATATTGGTGCAACCTTTTTATAGGCATCTTCATCACCGCCTGGCATCAATGCGGGACCTTTTAAAGCACCCTCTTCTCCACCAGAAACACCCATACCAATAAAGTGAATACCGTGTTGTTCCATTTCATGATAGCGCCGATTAGTGTCATGAAAGTTCGAATTACCACCATCAAGCAGAATGTCGCCTTTATCTAGTAGTGGCAGTAATTTTTGTAAAGTTTCATCAACCGGTTTACCAGCTGCAATTTGAATTAAAATCTTTCGTGGCTTCTCTAAAGAATCAACAAATTCTTCCCAAGAGTATGTTGGCTTTAATTTATCATCTTCATATTTAGCAAAAGCATCTACTTCCGGCTTATCAATTGAAAAACCGGAAACGGAAAAGCCATTATTTCTCACATTCAAAGCAAGGTTCTTACCCATTACTGATAAGCCTATAACACCGAACTGTTGCATTTATAGTCCTCCATCATTTAAATTTTTTCTTAATTACTAGTATACCTGTTTTAGCGTGTTTGCGCACAACTTGCTTCATTTACGAAACCTAATATCATCTTTTACCAAAAACTGTAAATTAAAGGTTATTCAACCGCTAGCCATTCTTCTGTCATTAATTGCCTCACTTTGTTCCACTTCTTTTCCATAGTCACATAAATAGCATGGTTTGGGGAATTAACGTTGAAAACTTTTGCTATTTTCAATTCTTTTTGAATCATTAGTGGTGAAGCAATTATTTTTAAGCTTATCATCGCCAAGATGGCAGCCCCTAAAGCAGAAGCTTCAACTGATTCAGGCACATAAACTTTGTATCCCGTTATGTCTGCCAATAACTGGTCAAAAAATTGGTTTTTAGCCATCCCTCCGACTAATATTAAAGCTTCAGGCCTTT
This sequence comes from Lactobacillus sp. ESL0259, assembly GCF_003693045.1. NCBI lineage: Bacteria > Bacillati > Bacillota > Bacilli > Lactobacillales > Lactobacillaceae > Lactobacillus > Lactobacillus sp. ESL0259. The sequence continues at coordinate 166,566 of NZ_REHP01000011.1, forward strand.
GTCCATTAAATTGATTGAGTTCCTTTATGATCAAATTTATATTATAAAGCTCCCCTTCCAATACTGCTCTGGCTAAATCTTTATTTGTATGAATTGCAGTTAATCCCATAAAGCCACCAGAAGCATCAGGATTCCAAATTGGTGCACGTTCACCAAAAATATAAGGCACAAAGAATAGCCCTTTAGCGCCTACAGGGCTTTTCTTGGCTAAATCATTTAGTTCCTCAAAAGTAGCTAAATTGAAAATCTTGTCTTTTAACCACTGCCACACATCACCAGCATTATTAGTAGGTGCACCAACCACCCAATTATTTTGATACTGATAATATGTAAATAATTTACGATTTTGACATAGTCTTAAAGTGTCAATATTTGTTCTGACGGCCGCAGAAGTCCCACAGCTAACCGTATAAAATCGTTCATCAATTTGCGGATTGCTTAAATTTGCCAGAGTCCCATCAGAGCCGCCAATTATAAGGGGTACTTTAATGCTACTTTCAAAATTTGGCACTTGAAAAGTTGTGTCTACTAACTGAGGGAGCTGTTCCTTTTTTATATTTAAATATTGCAGGATATTATCATCCCAATTTTTAGTATAGGTATTAAAAAGCCCCGAGGAATTCGCAGTTGCAAAGTCAACATAGTAGTGCTGCGAAAACTGATACAAAATATAGCTTTTAATATCAACAATAAAAGCAGTCTTATCCCATAACTTTTTATTCTTTTCTTTAAGCCATAACAATTTACCTAAAGGGAGCATGGGATGTAATGGTGCACCGGTATTTTTTGTCAGGTCAAACAAGTCATCTTTGATAATATCTTTTTTAAATGTATCCGTTGCCCTATTATCTGCCCAAGTATAGACATTAGTCAGAGGATGATTATTTTTGTCAATTAATATTAAAGTATGCATAGCAGAGGAAAAGCCTATACCTTTAAGTTCAACAATAGCAATTTTACTTTGTACCTCTGTTAAGCCCAGCTTAACTGCTCTTAAAATATCCTGAGGTCTTTCCTCCGCCTGACCTGTTTCTTCAGTAATTAACGGATAATCGTAGCTAGTTTGATAAACTATATGACCCAGTTCATCAAAAGCAATGGTTTTTGTACTTGTTGTCCCAATATCTACACCTATTACAATGGACATTTTTTACTTACTCTTCTTGATCCCTTCTATTAATCCGTATAAATATTCTTCAGCTAATGCTCGGTCAAATAAGCCGTAACCTGGCATAGCTTTCTCATCTCATCTGACAGTTTATAATCTTAAAACGTTATTGTCCAATTGACTACGGATATAGGCTTGAATACATAACTTAAAATATAAATGTTTAATTAGAAAGCCTAGGCTTCAAGCTAAATCATTGAAGATGCATCGTTGCAGCTGTTAGATTATCACCTGATTATTTTACAAATTTGACCAAATAAAAAGAACGCCCTATTGGACGTTCTTTTTTAAGGTTTTACACTTAATTAGTGAGCTGAAGCACCTGAAGTTGTGTCAGGTTCTGGCTCTGGCTCAGGTTCTGCTTCAGCTTCTGAAGCACCTGAAGCAGCATCTTCTACTAAGCCATACTTGTCAGCAAAGTAACTAAATGGTTTTAAGCCTTCAGCTTGATACTTCTTCACAAATTCTGGGTCATCAAGAGTATTCAATTCAGTTGAGTAAGGCATATCATGAGTGAACTTAATGTCAACTAACATTGGTCCATCCATTTCCTTGAATTCTTTAACTGCGTCTTCGAATTCTTTCTTAGTACGTACAGTTACACCTTTTACATTCATACCTTCAGCAACTTTAGCCCAGTCGTTGTTTGGCAGAATAACACCTGATAATGGTTGGTGTGATTCATCAACTTGTTCAGCTTCAATGTAGCCTAAAGTATCATTAGTGAAGACAACGTTCATAATGTGCATATTGTAACGAGCTTGAGTCAACAATTCTTGGTTCATCATGGCAAAGCCACCGTCACCACTTAAGTTCCAAACTTCACGCTCTGGGTGAGCAGTTGCTGCAGCAAGTGCAGCTGGTGAACCAAAGCCCATAGTTGCGTACAAGCCTGAAGTTGCCCAAGTTTGGTCATCATGCAAGTTTACTAAACGTTGGAAGTCAATGTTAATGTTACCAACATCAATAGCAAATTGTGCATCATCATCAGCGTATTTGTTGATGATGTCAAAGATTGGCTCACGGCGAATTGGCATTTCGTCTGAATCATCAAAGCTGTGTTCCCATTCTTCCCAGTTTTGACGGTCAGCAATAGCAGCCTTGTAAAGTGGTGATTCTTCACGAGCTTGACCTGCGTCAATCATAGCTTGTAAAGTCTTAGCACCATCAGCCAAAATTGGAACATCAACAGCGTGACGCTTGCCTAATTTTTCTGAATCAACATCAATTTGGACAACTTTAGCCTTAGGATCAAAGAAGAATAATGAGAATGGTGAGTCATTACCAACCCAGATAACTGCATCAGCATGAGTTTGGATATCATCACTTGGCTTAGGTGCAACACGACCAATTGAACCCATGTAAGCTGGGCATTTATCTTCAACAACACCTTTAGCCATAACTGAGGACATCAATGGGGTCTTGAATTTTTCAGCGAATTTTTCTAAGACATCGCCATGACCCTTCATACCTAGACCAAAGTAAACAACTGGGTTCTTTGCTTCTTCAAGAAGCTTAACAGCTGCTTCAACTTCATCTTTCTTAGGAGCTGCATAGTTTGGAACAGCCTGCATTGCATTGTAATTTACACGGTAATTGTCATCAATCTTGTCCCAGCCAAAATCCTTAGGAAGAATTAAGACAGCTGGACCCTTCTTAGCATAAGCTTGACGAATTGCTTCATCCATCATTGAAGGGATTTGCTCTGCACGCTTAATTTGGTGGTTCCAAACAGCAACCGGATCAAACCAAGGCTTTTCGTCAAAGGCTTGGAAGAAGTCCATATCCTGACGACCAGTTGGAACGTTAGCTACAATAGCTACCATAGGAACTTTGTCGTATTTTGCATCGTACAAGCCGTTCATCAAGTGAACAGCACCAGGGCCGGCTGAACCGAAGCATACACCGACCTTGCCAGTATATTTATATTCAGCTGAAGCAGCCAAAGCACCAGCCTCTTCGTGCCGTACCTCAATATACTTCAACTTACCCTTGAAGTCGTGGATAGCGTTCATTGTTGAGTCAAATGAGCCACCCGGAAAACCATAAATATGATCAATATGCCAGTCCAACAAAACTTGGAGCATGGCATTTGCGCCATTAATTTTTGCCATTTTAAAGTGCATCTCCTTAAATACATGTTTACTTACATATTGTATTAAAACATATAATTTCACAATTTCAAGTAAGCAAAATTAGTTATTAGCACAACATGTAAGCGCTTTGTAAAAATATTATCTTCACAAAGTTAAGCGCTATACTAATGACATTCAGATAACAGCAATAATTCCATTTGTGATTAGCTGATCATAACGACCAAATTTGTGCATTTTTTGGTGTATTTAATCCTCAGAAAATATTTTTTATAAAGTTTAAATTTTTACTAAATTTAATGTTGAATTTTCTGATAACGACCATTTTGCACGTAAACGCTTAAAATGGCCATATCTGCTGGATTGACTCCTGAAATACGTTCAGCCTGTGCTATTGTCTCAGGTCTGATTTTGGCAAATTTCTCTCGTGCTTCTGTTGCTAAGCCATCTATTGCACTGTAATCAATGTCCACAGGAATTTTCTTTGCTTCCTGCCGGTGCAGTTTATCAATTTGTTGCTGTTCCTTTTTAATATAACCGGCATACTTAACGTTAATTTCAATCTGCTCTCTGACGTAGCGCTCATTTGAAATATGCATCCCTGTCAAACGCTCAATATCAGTCACCTTAATCTTAGGCCTTCTTAAGAAAACATCAGCCTTCACGCCGGCTTTTAACTTTTCTTCACCAATACTTGCAAGATAATCCTGGACCTCTTTTGTAGGATGAACCGTGATCTTTTTAACAGCTTGGGCAGCTTGAGCAATTTGTTCTTTCTTTGCTAAGAACTTAGAATAACGTTCTTCAGAAATCAAACCAAGTTTAAAGCCATAATCCGTCAAACGTAAATCAGCATTATCATGACGTAAAATCAAACGGTATTCTGCTCGTGAGGTCAATAAACGATACGGTTCTTCTGTTCCTTTAGTAACTAAGTCGTCAATTAAAACGCCGATATAGGCTTCATCGCGGCCTAAAGTAAATCCCGGCTGACCAGCAGCCCGCAAAGCTGCATTAATGCCAGCAATCAGTCCCTGTCCTGCTGCTTCTTCATAGCCGGAAGTTCCGTTCATCTGCCCCGCAGTAAACAAGTTTTTAATATTTTTGGTTTCTAAAGTATGCTTTAGCTGCCAGGGATCAATCACATCATACTCAATAGCATATCCGGGGCGCATTAGTTCCGCATTTTCAAGTCCAGCTACCGAGTGCAGCATTTTTAACTGTATTTCTTCAGGCATTGAGGTTGAAAAATCGCCAACATAAACTTCTTTGGTATTTTTACCCTCCGGCTCCAAGAAAATCTGATGACGAGGCTTATCCGCAAAACGAACTACCTTAGTTTCAATTGACGGACAATAGCGCGGTCCTACACCCTTGATTTCTCCCGAAAACATAGGCGAACGGTTTATATTTTGGTTAATTATTTTATGGGTCGTCTTATTTGTATATGTCATCCAACATGAAACCTGATTCTTGAGGTAATCTTCATCTTTAGTTTCATAAGAAAAATGACGCGGAATTTTATCGCCAGGTTCTTCCTCAGTTTTAGAATAATCAATCGTATTACTGTTAACGCGTGGCGGTGTGCCCGTTTTAAAACGGCGCAGCTTAAAGCCCAGTTTTTCTAAATTTTCTGAAAGCTTAATTGCCGGTACAGTGTTGTTGGGACCGGATGAGTAATTCAATTCGCCAATAAAAATACGCCCGCGAGCTGATGTTCCTGTTGTGAGTACAACGCTTTTAGCATGGTACCTAGCTCCTGTGTTGGTAATTAACCCTCTGCAAACTCCATCTTCAACAATTAATTCATCAACTGTCGCCTGTCTCAAAGTCAAATTAGGCGTATCCTCAATCACTTTTTTCATCTGTTCGTGATACTGCCACTTATCGGCTTGTGCGCGCAATGCCCGTACAGCTGGCCCTTTACCTGTATTTAGCATCCGCATTTGAATATAAGTTGCATCAATATTTTTACCCATTTGACCGCCCAAGGCATCAATCTCGCGCACCACTGTTCCTTTAGCCGGGCCTCCTACTGATGGATTGCACGGCATAAAAGCTACCATATCAAGGCTAATCGTCAAAAGCAACGTTTTTTGACCCATTCTGGCACTCGCTAAAGCTGCCTCACTGCCAGCGTGACCAGCTCCAACTACAATGACATCATAATCATTTGAGTCATAACTTTTAATCATTAATTTTCACACCTATTTCCCTAAACAAAATTGACTAAACAATTCATTAACTAACTCATCAGGACTGCTTTCACCCGTAATTTGGCCTAGAGTGTCCCAGGCGCCGTTGAAATCAATTTGGGCAATGTCTAGAGGGACTTCATCTTTCAAGGCCTGAACAACGTCTTGCAGCTGCTTTTTGGCCTTTTCCAGTAAGCCAACCTGCCTTTGATTAGTTACCATGACCTGGTCATTTGAGTTCTCAATCCCCTTGAAAAACAGTTCTTTGATTGTTTTTTCTAATTGGTCAAGATTTTGTTTTTGCAAAATTGATATGGCAATAACTGGACTCTTGGTCAAATTTGTTATTTCAGCGGAAGAAATTTTTTGGCCCAAGTCGGTTTTATTTAAAATAACAATGCGCTTTTTCTCAGTAGTGGCTTCAATCAAGGAATAATCTTCAGGAGTTAATTCCTTACTTGCATCAAACAAGAGCAAAACTAAATCTGCCTTTGCCAGTGCTTTTTTGGAACGCTCAACCCCAATTTTTTCCACCTTATTATCAGTATGTCTGATGCCTGCAGTATCAATTAATTTTAAGGGGACACCTTTAACCGAGACATATTCTTCTAATGTGTCACGCGTCGTGCCGGCAACATCTGTCACGATTGCCGTATCACTTTGAGTCAGATAATTAAGTAAAGATGATTTCCCGACATTAGGTTGACCAATGATTGCAGTAGCTAAGCCGTTACGTAACGCCGTTCCTTCACTTGCCGTTTTGAGCAATTTATCTATTTTAGCAATAACAGACTGAGAAACACTCACCATTTGCTTAGCCGTGACAGTATCAGCATCATATTCTGGATAATCAATGTTGACTTCAACGTTAGCCAGCGTATCCAAAATTTCCTGTCTCATGGCCCTGATTTTCTCAAGCAGACCGCCTTCCAGCTGCTTTTCTGCCACTTGCCGGGCCTTATCGGTTTTAGCGCGCACAATATCCATCACGCTTTCAGCCTGAGTCAAGTCAATGCGGCCGTTAACAAATGCCCTTTTAGTAAATTCACCGGGATCTGCCATGCGCGCACCGGTTTTTAATAATAATTGCAAAATATGGTTGGTGACAACAATGCCGCCATGACAATTAATTTCAACAATATCTTCCCTGGTAAAAGTCTTAGGAGCCAGCATTACAGATACCATAACTTCGTCAATCACCTGCTCACTTGCAGGATCAACTATATGTCCATAATGAATAGTATGCGTCGGCACTTTAGTTAAATTCGCACCCTTGAAAACCTGATTGGCAATTTTAACTGCTTCTTCACCAGACATGCGGACAATAGAAATGCCACCTTCACCAATTGGCGTTGAAATCGCTGCAATCGTATCAAACTCCGTTAAAGTTTGTGCCATGATTTTCTCCTTTTCAATAAAAAAAGCGCATTATTCCACCATGAATAATCATGATGGATAAAGCACTTTGACTACTTTATCTAAATCATTAATTTAGATTAATATTATTTTCTGCGTTTTAACCGTTTATAAGTTTTGCGCAATTGACGCTTACGTTCGCGCTCTTGGCGCTCTCTTTCTTCCTGTTCACGCCGATATTTAATAGGGTTTTGCAGAATGAAAGTTTGAACCACCTGGAACAGGTTGGAAATTACCCAGTAAACTACAATAGCTGACTGGAAATATATACCCATTACACCAACCATAATTGCCATACCATAAGTCATAATCTTAGTTGACAAGGTTTGTGATTCTTTTGGCGTAGATAATTGACTGATATAAGTTGATATAAAAGTCAAGACCATAGACAAAATTGGCATAATAAAGTAGGGATCCGGCTTACCTAAATCCATCCACATAAAGTGGCCAGTTTGCAGTTGTGGCGTTTGCCAAATCGCACCATACAAAGCATACATAACCGGTAACTGAATAATTAAAGGCAAACAACCAGCATAAGGATTAATTCCTGCCTCTTTATAGAGCTTATTTGTTTCTTGCGAAAGCAAAGTTCGCGATTCTGTATCACTACCGGGATACTTTTTACGTAAAGCGTCTATTTCCGGCTGAATTTTCTGCATCTTGGTAGTACTCTTAATCTGAATAGCACTAAGCGGATACAAAATAAGCCGTACTATAATAGTAAAGATAATAATTGCCCAACCATAGTTGTTGCCTACCAGCTTCGATAGCCACAGCAAAAACGTGGACATGTAATAAATGACCCAGCGATTCCACCAGCTGCCGCTTGTATGTGAAACAGGTTCTGGCTTGCCGTTTGATGCACATCCTGTTAAGACAACCGCTAATGCAACTACTGTCAGCAGTACAAGTAGACGCTTGACATTCTTTTTAGTTAAAATGTCTTTCACTCTAATCTTCCTCAACTTTATTCGGTATCTCTTCAATTATATTGGCTAAAAAGAGTGCATGCAAGAGGTTCTTACGAACATCATCCCATTTAAAATCACGCGCATATGGTCTAGCAATGACTAAAAAATCAATATGTGGTTTAATCAAAGGTTTATTTTCCGTAAGAACAGCGCGAATATAACGTTTGAGGCGATTACGCACTACAGCAGTGTGTCCGACTTTTTTACCAACAGAAATGCCAACACGAAAATGCTTGTTTTCCGGCTTGTCCATTTGATAAATCACAAAAGCACGATTTGCTACTGAATTGCCTGACTTAAAAACTGTCTGAAAATCATTTTCTGTTTTAACACGATAAGACTTTCTCAAAACGTTTCATTCCACTCTTAAAAATTAAAAAAACCACTGGGATTTCAGTGGTTTAAGCAGATAAGACTTTTCTACCCTTTGCGCGGCGTCTAGCCAAAACCTTACGGCCATTTGATGTACTCATCCGTTTCATAAAGCCGTGAACTCTTGAACGGTGACGCTTTTTAGGTTGGTAAGTTCTTTTAGTTGTCATTAAACTACACCTCCAATTTTTTGTATGCAGACTGCACAATTTAATATCTAGGATACCATGATTAAAGTAAAAAACCAAGTAAAAAGAGAAAAAACATCAGGATTAATTACCAATTTAGGAATAATTTGTGACTTGGCTTAAACTGGCCGTAAAAAATTCTTGCAGTTTTCTATAACAAATCAGCCTTAGCAATTTCAATTGACGGGTAATGTCCAAGTGCTGACAAATCGGTATCAAGCGGGCAAGAATAAACCATATAATAATCACCATCTGACTGCTTGGCCGTCAGTTCTTCCAGCTTTTGTCTGGCGCGTTCAACATTCTGCGTAATATAAACTACACTAACAACGCCCACCTTTTCTGCTACACGTGCACTGATTGCAACACTGCCTTTTAGTATCACCTTTAAATTGCCGTCATCTTTCAGCCCCAACTCAACATAATCTTGATAATCCATATTGGTACCTCACAATAAATAAATATTTTTATTTGCTGTTAACCAGCCTATTCAGCACTTGGAGTAGTATCAAATAAAAAGCTTACTCATACTATTACTCCTTCAATTATAATGGTGCTTTCTTTACAATCAAGTTTGATTATAAGCTTTGTATGGACTTTCACAAATTACTTTAAATAATAAGTATTAGGTTATTGTATCGATTCTGAGACTATTTTTAAGATTGCCTTTACGCCGCTACAATGACACCATAATAAAAGCAATTTGGCTTACACAGCACTTCACATTCTTTACTCTTTTTTAATCATTCTATTACTTATTGATGATAAAATTATCTTTGGAGGCAAGCGCTTTCCGTAGCGCTTAATACAATTTTGTTATAATAAAGGAGATTTTTATGGTAAGTGGTGTTTTTAAAGGTGCTGCTCAAGGCTTTCACAGCTTATTAACCAGTAATGTTACATTAAAGGATGGTAAAATAATCAAAGTTGCTGTTGACGGTGTTCAGCCATATACGGTTGGTTCCTATGCAATACCAACAATGATTAACAGAATTGAAAAAGCCGGCAATACTGATGTGGATGTTGTTACATCCGCTTCAGTAAGTACTTCGGCAGTTGTTAATGGCGTAAATAAAGCCTTAGAAGTTGCTCAAGGAAAATTAACTGCAGACGATGCCGTTAATCCAAAAGTAAAACCAAGTAAAAAACCTAACTATCCGGTTTATGCCAAAGTAAACAATAACAAGTATATCGCATCTCAAGTGCAATTTGACGATACTTATGACGTGATTGTTGTTGGTTCAGGTATCTCTGGATTATCTGCTGCTATTGAAGCAAAAAAGCATGGTAACAGCGTAGTTATTTTTGAAAAAACAGGTATGGTCGGCGGAACCAGTAATTATTCCGCTGGTGTCATTCAGGGTTCTGGCGATAAATATCAAAAAGAATTTACAAGCTATCAAAATGACAATCCTGAACTACATGCTCAAGAGTTAATTCAAGCAGGTGAAGGCAGAGTAAATCCTCAGATGATAAAAGAATTAGCCGAAGATTCTGCTAATAACATCGAATGGCTGGCAAGCTTAGGAATAAAATGGACATCTGTTTATGGCCACAGAGTTATTCCTTATGAAAACAAGGATTACTTTGCGCAAAGAATTCACGTTTATGAACACGGTGGCGGTTTAGGCAGTGGCTGCGTAATGATTGACGCTGTCAGAAAAGAAGCTGATCGTTTGGGAATAAAGATTTTCTTTGATACTCCTGTAATTAATTTAGTAACCACCAGCTATACTGACAAATCAGTTGTTGGCGTAGTAACTAATTGCAAAGGCAAAACTAGTTATTATCGCGCCAATAAAGGTGTAGTCCTTGCTACTGCAGGTATTGACTATAACGAAAAACTAGCTAAAGAATTTGCGCCGCAACAATATCGTGATATTAAAAATCATGCCTTGACTAATTCTAAATACGATACCGGTGACGGTATTTTGATGGGATTAGCACTTAACGCCGCAACTGAAGGCTTAGGCGGCTCTATGGATGTTGATTTCAAGAGCAACGTAGGTGCAGCAGATAATTTGCCGACACCGCCAATGTTCTACGTAAATGGCAACGGTAAACGTTACGTCAATGAAGATACTACTTACGGTTATCTAACCCGTGCCACTTACCAACAAGAACTAATTTGGGATAAACCAACTTGGCAAATTTTCGACTCATCAACCTTCTCTACACCATTTTCACCTTGGAAATCTGCTGCAGACACGGAGAAAGATATTAATTCCGGTCAAATGTTTAAAGCAGATTCAATTGCAGAATTAGCTGCTAAAATCAATGTACCAGCTGAAAACTTAAAGCGGCAACTAGAGACTTGGAATGAAAACGCCGCAAATGGTGCAGATAAAGAGTTTGGCCGTAAAGAAGGCCTGCAAGAATTACATGCGCCATTCTATGCTTATGCTCACAAGGACAGCAATTTTGGTGCAATTGGCGGCTTGAAAGTAACTACTAATTATGAAGTAGTTGATCAAGATGATCAAAAGATTGCTCACCTGTATGCTATCGGCTGCAACTCCGGTGGCTGGAATGCAAATTATTACCCATCATCAGGTACTGCCTTAGCCGAAGGAATGCATTCAGGCCGCAGAGTCGGCAGAGTCCTGTCTGGTCTAGTAGAAGAAGTTGATGTTACACCTGCAGAAACTGATGTAACAACTGGTTCATCAGAATATTAAAAAACTAATTTTTAGACAAACAAGAAAAGCGTTTTTACTAAATTTTATTTTAGTAAGGCGCTTTTTCTTTGCTCAAGTTAAAAACAGCTTCTGTCGTTTTTTCAAAGTAATAATTTTGTTTAAAGAATTTTGCCAGCTTGAAGCCAAATAATTATAAGTTATTAATTATCAGTAGTACGGAGTTTTAAAGTAATAAGTGTGATCTTGCATTAGCACAGATTACTTTTTATTTTATGTTAAGACAAAAGCAAACTTTTCTGCATTGCCGCAAGAATAGATTTCGTCATATTTGTTTAAAAATGAGAGCTCAAAATTATCCACAAGTGTAAATTCACATCATTTTACACAAATTTATCCACAATCTACAACCTGTTTATAAAATTATCCACAGTATGTGGATATCATAATCAATATAGCTTGCAATATACTGCTATTTCAGTAAAAGATTTCCACAAGCTATAATGTAAATAAGATAAATATTACCCAATTTTTTTAAGCTAAAGTGAATTTCTTTCTAAAATCTATCCACAGCTTGTTAATTCTGAATTCTTTTTGTGCACCTGTGGAAAACATTTTTATTAGATGGTAAAATAAGTTTTGCGTAACGTAAGCGGAGGGAAATATT
>NZ_REHP01000012.1:0-1493 GCF_003693045.1 Lactobacillus sp. ESL0259
TGAAGTGCTCCATAATAGTTAGACATTAATCTGACTATTAGGAGCACTTTTTTCATGACTAAATATTCAACTACTTTGAAAATGGAAATTTGCAGTAAATACTTATCCCACCAAACCTCTTTAGCTAAACTAGAACGCGAATACGGCATTGATCATACCGAGATTAGGGCCTGGGCAGAACGTGCCCGTAAACATGGCTTAGCCGCTTTAAAGGTTACTCACACCCGACAAACTTATTTGCCTGAATTCAAGCTAAATGTGGTACGCTTCTATCATGAACATCACATGGGAGTACTCCAGGTAGCTGCAGTTTTTAATCTTTCGCGGTCAGTAGTAAGACAATGGCTGGCGGCTTATCAGGCTGCAGGCTACTCTGGGCTGCTCCCAAAATCCAAGGGGAGACCACCAACCATGACTAAAAAGAAGCGTCAGAAGAAGCTTAAACCCACTAAGAAGCTAACCGAAGTAGAACAATTGCGTCGTCAGGTTGCTGAGCTAGAGGCACAAAAAGCCGACTTAGAATTGGATAACTTAATCCTAAAAAAGTGGCTGCCCGATATCCACGCTCACCAACCGGCAAAAAACCAGAATAGTCGTGGAGATTCGGGCTGAGCGACCTGAGGTGCCGTTAAAGCTTTTGCTTGCCAAGCTGCACCTTAACCGCAAAACTTATTACGACAACCGCAGTCACCGATTGAACCGATTAGATAAATACGCTGCTGTTAAAGGCGTAATCAAGTCTATCTTCTACCAAGAAAGTGATGAGACTTACGGTTATCGACGTATGCATGGTGCACTCTTAGATCAAGGCTTTAGCTATGCGCCCAATACCGTGCGCAAGCTGATGCGGCAGCTGGGACTAAAGACCAGAGTCTACAGTAGGCGCACTGCACGCTACAGTTCTTATGCGGGCCCTGCAGGCGTAATCAAGGAAAACATTTTAAAGCAGCGGTTTAATGAAACCAGACCCTACCACGTCTTACACACGGATATTACCGAATACAAGCTGACCACAGGCAAAAAGGTTTATATTTCACCGGTCATTGATGAGGCCTCACTGGAAATACTGGCTTGTCAAGTCAGCTATTCGCCTAACATGAAGCTGGTTTATGATATGCTGGCAGAGCTTAAGCACAAGCTGCCTAAAACAGCCCAGCCTATTTTGCATTCAGATCAGGGTTTTCAATACCGCCACAGCGGCTATCAGACCAAACTAAGACAGATGAAGATTAAGCAAAGCATGTCGCGCAAGGGTAATTGCCACGATAATGCACCGGGAGAAACCATCTTCAACCTAATGAAACGGGAGAAGCTCAACCGCATTAAGATCAGTTCACTAGCAGAAATGCGGGAAGTACTGCATGATTACGTTTACTGGTTCAATCATATTAGAAGATCAAACAAACTAAAATACACGACCCCGATCAAATATCGAAATCGTGCATTGAGTCTTGCGTAATATTAAAATGTCTAACTTTTTAGTTGCACTTCAA
>NZ_REHP01000013.1:0-6230 GCF_003693045.1 Lactobacillus sp. ESL0259
TAAGCTGGTATGAAGCAATTGGTCTAATTGTGAAATTACCAGGTAATGAAAAAAGGGAAGGCTGTTAAATCAGTCTTCCCTTTTGCTATACGGCTTCAAATTCACAAACATTTTTTTGCTGCAGTTTGAAGCCTTGTAGCTCTAAGTTTCGTAGCAACTTCGCTTAATGTACATTATGTTAAGTTGCTTTGGTATATATGGAATTATTTTGCTTTGGTATAAATTAAGGACAGATAAATGTAATAAATTTGTTTATAGTTATGCTTCATTAATGGCTGCATTTTTATTAGTAGAATAGGCTACCCCGACTATTGTTGCTAAAATAATTAAACAAGTTATACATAATAGTGTTAATGCGATAGTAATGCCGAAAGAAGCAGTAATTGTAGTAAAAATAGTTGTCATAACTGGCGCAGTCACTATTAAAATTGTGTTAAGCATTCCCATAGTTGATGACAAAATGTTTTGGTCGACTGCTTCAACAAGCCACTGTGTTAATTTAGGACTAGCCGTACCAATAAATATTGCAAGGCTTGCCATGATAGGCAGACAAATGAAAATATTTTTAATGAGCATTGTACCAATAACTGCGATACTTAAAGCTGTTGAAATAATTGCAATAGTGAATAATGACATGTTCTTGAATAATTTTGTGCCTACAATGCTACCAAGTGCCATACCAGCAGTCATTACAGCTCCTATTAGGGCAATCGTAAAACTGTATGTTCCAATGACCATAGAGGACTTATTACCAGCGATTACGATTGAAATTAAAGGTTCAATTGATCCTAAAACTCCATTTAATAAAGCAATTACTAGAACGACTGATAACAATCCCTTTGCTTTTTTTACTTGTTTGAATGACAAAGCAATTGTTTTAAAGAATCCTTTTTCATTAACTGAAGTAGTTGCTTCTTGGGGACGAGTCTTGTAATAATTACGGCCGACGCTGGCAAAAAGGGCACCTGCCGCTAGAAATGTTAAGGCATTGAAGATTGCTAAGCTGGAATAAGACATGAAAAGTAATAAACCAGAACCAATGAATTGTGCAATCATATTGATAATACCGTTGATCCCACTAACAAATCCTTCAGCTTCAGCAACTTCATCATTTCCGACAATGTTAACAATTAGAGGCGTTTGAAGGCCACCAGAGTATGAGCCAGCAATATCCGATACTAAGTTAATGCCAATAACAGTTAAAACTAGGTTCCAGCCAGCAAATCCACTAGCGAAAAGTAATCCGACGATTAGATAGAGTCCAAAGCGTATAGCAGCTAACCAAACCATTAGCTTGAATTTGTTTTTTGTACGATCAGCTAAATATCCACTAAAAACTTGAAAAATTTGAGGTACTGATTCTGAAATTGAAATCAATGAAATAGCCAAGGCGTAATTTCTTAATTTACTTGCATAAGTAATAAGTGCTAAGTAAAACAAAATATTGCCTGCACCAGATAAAAAACTGGCGATTGTAAATTTTCTATAATCCTTGTTCTTTATAAAAATGTCCATAATTTTATAACTCCTAAATTAAATATTTTATATATTAAGTTATAACGTGGTTATAATAAGGAATATCAAAAATGTCGTATTTGAATGTTAAACGCCAAATTCGAAAGAAATTAAGGAGGGTCACTAATGACAATAGGACAATTGCTAAAGCAATATCGAATTGAGAGTTTGAAAACTCAAAAAGAATGGGCTGGTGATACGATTAGTACATCATATTATTCAAAAGTTGAAAAAGATCAGCATAGAATTACAGCTGAGGATTTGATTGCATTACTGCGTGCTAATAACATTAAATTGTGGGAATTTTTTGGCAAGCTTAGTCAAGAAGATAAGGTAAAATATGACGAAAACAGAGATATTGGCGAGGCAATTAATGAAGCGTTTTATCATAATGATAAGGATCAGCTTAAGGATATTAAAAATGTCATTGCAAATAGCGAAATAGCTGATAAAGAAGATCAGTTGCTATTTATAGATGCACTTATAGCTTTAGTTGGTAATCACGTAGAAGATCTTGATGAAAAAGAACGAAGTAAGTTGAAAGAAAAGATTTTTAATATTTCTAATTTTGACGAAAATAAATTAGATTTGTATTGTAACTTGATGCCATTTTATGATCTCGATAGCAACTTGTTAATAAGTCGGCGAGTGATCACGCAATTTTGCCATTCTGGGAGTTCGAATGTTCAAGAAACAATATTAGGAATAGAGATAAACGTGTTATTTATGTGTATTGAGAAAGGTAGATATAAAGAAACAAAATTCTTTATTCAGGCAGCTGATCAAATTAGTACTAAACCGAACTTGTTTTTTTATAAAAACTGCATTTTTATACTTAAAAATATAGTGAATTATCACTATGAAAGAAAGGATGAGTATTTAAATAAAGCTCGAATGGCAATTGATCATATTAGTTCGTTAGGCATGCCGGAGTACAGCAAAGACATGAAAGGTATTCTAGATAAATATGGGAAAAATTAAAAAAAGTCGTATTTGATATTTAAAATTCAAATACGACTTTTTTATTATTTTCTGTTAAATCGAAAATATACTTAAGCTACAAAGTTTAAAACAGAAGGAGATGAAGTACATCAACTTTTGACTGAATCGTTATCATTCACATCTAGGTAACAAGTAATTGGAAATAAAATGAAGAAAGGAGATAAAAATATGAATACATCAACTTTTGGTTGGGTTGTTATCATTCACAGCTAAGTAATAAGTAATTGGAAATAAAATAAAGAAAGGAGATAAAAATATGAATACATCAACCTTTGGTTGGGTCGTTATCATTCACAGCTAAGTAACAAGTAATTAGAAATAAAATGAAGAAAGGAGATAAAAACATGAATACATCAACTTTTGGTTGGGTCGTTATCATTCACAGCTAAGTAACAAGGATGAAAAAAAACGACGAAAAATCAAACATCAGGTAATTACAGATGGAGTGCTGATAAAATTTAAAATCAACACTTTATAAAATAATATAATTAAAAACGTTAGAAAGGAGAAATCAATATGACTAAAAAGATGACTAAAAATCCACTTAGAATTGGCCCACCATGGTTTTTTTAAATTTAACTTTATTTGGAAAAGAACTAATTTATTGTAAGAAACGACGAAAAATCAGACATCAGGTAATTACAGATTAGAGTGCTGATAAAATTTAAAATCAACACTTTATAAAATAATATAATTAAAAAACGTTAGAAAGGAGAAATCAATATGACTAAAAAGATGACTAAAAATCCATTTAGAATTGGCCCACCATGGTTTTTTTAAATATAATTTTATTTGGAAAAGAACTAATTTACTACAAAAAAACACACGAAAGTAAATTATCGTGTGATAACCAATAGTATTAAAAACATTGCCACGCACGGCAATGTTTTATTTGTTATATGCTAAATAGAGTATAACACTTTCAAGATAGTTTTGACCACCATGATTTTTTACGGATTAGTATTAAGTGGTGTACTCCTTTTTTTGCTTAATTCATGTGTGGATATGATACTGATAATAATTGCATTTTTTTACTTTTTCCGATTTATTTAATGCTAATATAATGCCAAATGGTTAACAAATACTAGACATTAATGTAAATAGGAGATAGCAAATACATGAGTAATATTACAGCCAAAGAGCTAGTTAATGAGTTAGGCTTAAGTAGAGCAAGGCTATACCAAATAATAGCAAAACTAGACGATAATAAAAAACCTAAAAAGAGTGCTTTAGGACAGTATATTTTCGATGATCAAGCAGTTAAAAATATTAAACAATACTACGCAGAAATTTCTGTCAAGCATAATACAAATAGTGCTAAACATATAGATAGTAAAATGATTAACACTATTTTGTCTAGCCTAAACAGTCGAACAGATGAGCTTGAAAATCAAATTAAACAATTAACGGAAAAAATAAATATTAAAGAGCAACAGATACAAAAACTTGTTATTGAAAAAGAAAATTTAAGACAAAGTAAAGATAAGCAAATA
The DNA here is from genome assembly GCF_003693045.1 of Lactobacillus sp. ESL0259. Taxonomy (NCBI): domain Bacteria; kingdom Bacillati; phylum Bacillota; class Bacilli; order Lactobacillales; family Lactobacillaceae; genus Lactobacillus; species Lactobacillus sp. ESL0259. Next base: position 4,011 of record NZ_REHP01000013.1, read on the forward strand.
GCACAATTAGCTGAAAAATCTAACCAACAAATAAGTGAACTACATAAGCTATTAGATCAGCAACAGCAATTAAATTTGACCACTAACGAACAGAATAAAAGATTATTAGAGCAACCAGTGGTTAAAAAACATTGGTGGCAATAAAAATAATTTTCAACATTTAAATTTATTAATTTAAAATTTTTTGAAAGAATTCAATGAATTTATGTTAATATTAATCTATTAACGCAAATAAAAATACCCTGATACCTAGTAAATAACAAAGTATCAGGGCATGAAAAAAACTAATCTTCTAGCACTTTGACACGGTCTAAAGATTAGCTTCATCAACTGAATTAAGTATAACAAAAATACTTAAAAATTCAAGAGATGAAGTTAAAAAGACCTTCGAGTTAAAAGATTAGCCCGGAGGTCTTTTCCGTTATCAAGCGAACCAACAGGACAAAGTTGAAAAAAGGGACAGGTTTAATAGAGCCATCTCAAGTAATAAATCTATTTCCGAAAGCACGTAACGAATGCAGTGGGGCAAGTGGCGGTGACGACCAGCAGTTAAGCGAACCAGGTCAGGGCGGTACAGACGACTACTGTCTGGTCAGAATTACTCATGCGTAAGGCGAGCAGGCAGCAGTGGAACATACGGCAGTAGCAAGGACAGAACATAGTACGAGGTACTATTGGCTGGGGTTAGCATATGGCGTTGCCCAGACCTTCAGATCATATTTTGGAGCGACAAAAAACAACGGCTCGGCTACTGTGCAGGGCGTTTTTTAGCTTAAATGTATGCTGGTCCTTTGTGACCAGATTAGTAACCAACGATCGACAAAGCGGTTAGTTAGATAGTTTCTTCTCCTTATTGCAAGGGGAAATTACCTAACTAACCGCTTTGCGGTTATGTTAGGTACCTTATGGGGCCAGTGTGCCCACTGCCAGGAGCAGTATTTGGCAGTTTAGTTTATTCAGCTGACTTTGTTTTAGGTTTAGGTAGAGCAACTGGTGTAGTAGATTTTGGCTCAGCAGTCTTTCATGGTTTAGTTGAAGGTTAGGGTGTTGAGTAGTGTTTTAGTTTTGCTTGTGAGAGACTGACCTGGTTTTTTGTGGCCGTTTATTTGCTTGGAAAAAGTTGTTTTTTTATTTGTATGTTGGAACTTCACAAACTTTTAGGAAAGAGCATAAGGGAAACTGCTATCACTTACTTAACGTAAGGTGATAGCTTGGCGGTGCCAAGCGTTTTCTAACAGCGGCTGCCTGCTAGCACTTTTTTTGCGAAATATCCCATTGTGGGTGTGTTGTGAATACTGGTGTAGAGCTAAAAACTCCATCTGGGTTTGTGAAAGGGATCTGATAGTCCCAAAATGGGATTGTCATAAACCTTGATAGAGCAACATTCTCCTAAGGGTAAAGATCGTATCAAAAACCGTATTTTGGTTTTATTGAATACCAGGCTCGCTTTGAATGTAATGGAGAGCGGGGGGGTAAAAAATAAAAGTAGGTGAAATAGTTGAGGAATGATTTTGTCTACTTTTAAAAAATTGGGGGCAGTCATTTTTGAGCAAAAAGAGAAGTGAATTTAGCAGGTAAATCACACAGCTTATCGCCAGGAAGTCATCCATTTGATAGAAAATCAGGTGTAAGTATACCCGAGGGCGAAAAAACGGCTCACAGGGGCTAATAGGGGCTAAATCAGGCGAATTAAAAAAGCATGAATGTTAGAGAGTTTCATGCTTTTTTCTGTTTGGTCGCATTTTAAATGCTCGTGCTATATTAATATATAGCAGGGGAAATTTTCCCTTAGCATTAAAAAAGGCGTTAAACGGATCAGGTTTAGCGCCTTTTAGCAATCATGCGATAGTTAGTCCCATATTCTTAACGATAGAGTTTTGCTAACATCTATTTACATTATAGCCGATTTTGGTTTTAAGTAAAAAGTTTGCAGCAAAGCCAATAAGGATTAGCTACTCTGAGTCAAGTTTCGGAAGGTGGCAAGAGCTATGCTAACAACAAATGCCAGTTTGGCAATCACTATGGTAGTTTTACCAGTAATTGCGCACGTACTGTGCAAAATGATTGATCGGTATTTTTTTAATGAAAAGTAGCAAATAAGCTGGTATGAAGCAATTGGTCTAATTGTGAAATTACCAGGTAATGAAAAAAGGGAAGGCTGTTAAATCAGTCTTCCCTTTTGCTATACGGCTTCAAATTCACAAACATTTTTTTGCTGCA
>NZ_REHP01000014.1:0-8933 GCF_003693045.1 Lactobacillus sp. ESL0259
TAAGCTGGTATGAAGCAATTGGTCTAATTGTGAAATTACCAGGTAATGAAAAAAGGGAAGGCTGTTAAATCAGTCTTCCCTTTTGCTATACGGCTTCAAATTCACAAACATTTTTTTGCTGCAGTTTTTAGCCTTGTGGCTCTAAGCTTTGTAGCAACTTCGCTTAATGTACATTATGTTAAGTTGCTTTGGTATATATGGAATTATTTTTTTGATTAGGTATTTAATCTGCTTAATTTGTAATTAATTTGCGTATTTGAGTTTTGGTTTGCTTATTTTTTGTTATTTTTGAAGAATATCATCCATTCATAAACACATGTAATAACTGCTATTAGATAATCATACCAATGAAAAGCTTTTGAAAAGCCCACTAAAGAGAGGAGAAACACAGCAATCAACGCTAAAGTAAAAAGGATAGGCATAGCAAGCGTCATATTGTATCTGGCAAGCCAAGTATCGATTGGCAGAAGCTCTAGAGCCAAGATAATGATTATTATTAAAGTAGTATTCATGTTATAGTCACACCTTTTAGATTATTTAAAGATAGATAAATACGACTGTTCGTGCCGTCCAGTAAGCGACTGTGCTGTTAAGGTGAAGATAATGAATTAGCGCATATCGTATACCATCTTCAGCTTTACCTTCATAATCAGTTAGAAAGTTTACAAAAGCTTTTAGTGGCTTAGTTTTTAAACTGTTACCAGTAATTTTAGCAACGTATTTGGCAATTTTCTTAATTGTTTCTAACTTTAAGCCACGTGTCAGGTTATTGTTTTGTTCAGTAATTTTGTCTTGTAAGAGAGTATTCTGCTGCTCCTCATTAAGTCCAGCACCATTAACAATTTGATCAAACTCATCTTGTTGATCTTTAGTTAATGAACCGTACAATGCCCCATATGAACTGTTGTTTTGATTTTCATTGGAATTACTTACGGAGTTGTCCGTAGCAGCAAATGTATTTACTACAGTTGTTGCCATAGTCGTTCCTATAAAACTTGCTGCCCCAAGAGAAATTCCCAATTTTTTAATGGTACTTTTCATAATAGTACGCCTTTCATAATATTTTAGATCAATGTCGACATTGATATTAAAACCATAGTTCAGCATAAAAATTTGTCAACAAATAATATTAAAAAATAATCATGTATATATAAACATATAGTTCGTTAAATATCCAGTTAATTTGTGCTTTATAATATGAAATTATCAAGTTTTTCAAAGATTAATAACTAGAAGATAAAATAAAAAATGACTCTTACGAGTCATTTGAAATATTGATTACTTATTTAAAAAATACAGTGAAAATTAATATTATAGTAGGTGAAATTATTGTCAAAATAACTTTGAATACGTTACTTTTAAACATTAAGTTCCCTATTGTTAGCGAATGATTATAAGTCAGTTAGAAGTGATCTTAAGATGCCTCAAGGTCTTATGCCCAATTATTTAAAAATCTTTTGCCACCAGTGTTCATTTTTTCGAACTGGCTCTTTTAGTTCATTATCAATGTTTCTTTCCTTACGTTCTAAAGAGCCCTGCTCTTTTATCTTTTGGTCTCTGCCATGTAACTGTTGTTGTTGGTTCATAAGCTGCATTAACCGATCAAACTTTTTTCCTAAAGCCCTATTAGCTTCTCTTAACTCTTTATTCTGCTCCTCGATTTTACTTAAATATCGATTATTAAGCTGATCAATTTCTTCTTGTTGTTTCGCTACTTTTTCTTCCAAATGTCTGACGTAATCAGTTTTACTAATTGATCTAGCAGAACCTACTTCACCATTTTTAAAATGAGCAATGACTTTCTTCGCTTCTGATTCATCAAGAACCATTTTTCTATTTTCTTTTTTATATATTATCTTATATTTTTTTATATACGAATTAATCCTTGTTCTATATCTTGCTACTTCTTTATTAGATGCTGTAGGTACTATTATATCAATTATTTCTCTTATATCTTTCATATATATTTCTCTTATATTGCTATATATTACTATATATTTCTATATATTATTATATATCAATAACAGGACGAAGTCCTCAAAAGAGTAAAGAGGGTTTTATTAAAACATAGAAGCACACGTAGATTTCAAAAGTGTAGATATACAAAAAGGCAATCCAAATGGATTGCCTAGACGTCTAGTATGTCTCTTTTGCATGCGAGGATCGCACTTTATTTTTCACGAAGTTTTTTATAAATCTTTTAAAACTGATAGCCATTTGGCTTAGCACTACTTCGACTAATATTTATATTAGGTTGCCTGGTCCAGTAAAGGTAGCCTTAATAGACAATTAACCAGATAGCTATTAGAATTTAAGGATAAAGGAGTAATTACAATGAAAATTAACAAAAAATTGTTTATTAGCTTATTAGCTGGAATATTGACAACAACATCATTAGCAGTTACTACAACTAATATTGATCAAGCTCAAACTACTACGTCAAATGTAAATTCTGAGCAAGGCAAGCTAACCTTGAATCATAAGACTCGTGTTTATAACAAAAAGGGTAAGAAAAAGTATTCTTATCTTAAAACGAATGGGCTGCTAAAAAAGGGTGCTTTAGTAAGATATGTTGGCAAAATTAAAGCCCTATCTGATCCAGATACCAAGCGTTATTCCTTTAATGACAAAGATATGAACTGGTATTATCTACCATATAAAACAATTAAAGGTAAACAATACTACAACATCGGTCATGGCGGTTATATTAAAGCTATAAATGTTGATAGTATCAATGGAAATAAGTTATTTACTAATTATGCTACTGTTACAATAGCATCATCGCCATTTTCTTCTGATAAAGATTTTACAAAAGCAAATCTTGTTAATAATAAAGGTGAATTTACCAATAAATATGTCAAAAAGGGTACGAAACTAGTGGTTGATCGTCGCAGTAATAGAGAAGAACTAGCAGGGACGACTAAAATTGATATGCTTGATAATGGAGTTCTAGAAGTATTCCGCATAAAAAACAATAAAAAATTGTTTGTTTTAAGAGACGACCTTAAAACGCAGCCTCGTCAGCAACTAATACCGTATACTAATATCATGCATGTAAGATTTGTGAATGACGCATATCTTTATAATATAAAAGGAGAATTTGCGGACGATTCATGGTTTAGTTCAGGTGATACGGTTTCGGTTACAGGATTAAGATATATATGGGTTCCAGCAGATAAAAAAGCAGAACTATTTTATGAAGTTTTAGATTCACCTTCATCGATGTCAAACTGTAATTTTGTGAAAGCTTCGACTGCTAAATATACTTTTGGCAATCATTTAAAGCCAATAAATACAGCAGCTGATGTCACGCCAGCCAACATAGAAAAAATATAAAAGAATAAAGTTAAATATAAAAAGCAATGAATCCTCATTGTTTTTTTTTTGCTTAAAACTTGCACAATTCCTCCAACAAAGAATTAAGCTGACATTAGTCGGCTTAATTCCTCCTTACGTGCTATTTTAATTATGATCTCGAGATTAAAGATTTGGATAGATAATTATTTTTTCAATTAGTAAAGGAGTTTCGATATGAGAAAAGTATCTAGTGTAACGCCAAGTTTGAAATATGAATTGAATGGTCTCCATCAGGTAGTTGTTCAAAAAGGTAATGTAGCAACTAAATATATATATGCGTTGCAGCAATTGGCCAAAGGTACAGATACTGTAGTTTATAGAGCAAGAAAAGATGGATTTAATGCACAATTTACAAAAGGCGAAAAGCATTTTCGGTTATTTTTAAAGGGTGCTAAAAAGAGTGGTACAGCAGGTTCTCATACACAAACTTGGGAATATGCTGGACCTAACGGCAATGGTGAGTGGTTTATTGGTACAAAACCTAAAAAACTTTCAAGCTCTAAATATTACTGGGCTACTCAAATAGCAAGGGTAAAATTTCAAAATAAAAAATATACGAAAAATACACAGATGCCTAGGTTGTCAGCTCTTAATAGAGCAGGAGCAGGCTATGATGATAATGTAGTTTATCCAGGAGTTAATTTGCTTAGATCCGAAGCTGCGGTTTCTCCAAATTATCTAGATATGTTGATTGTTACTATTGATACAAGTGGAACGGCTCATTTTGGTTTCTACTCAGTGAATGAAATTAATAAAGCTCTCAATGGTGGTCCTACAAATTATCCGCTTGATCAATTTCGTTGTTCTTATGCATTTAAAATTGAGAATTTTACATCTGCTGTTGGATCAATTCAGGGCTTTGATATAGACGATAAAAAAAATATCTATATTTCAAGTGAAGCTGCACCTAAAACAGATGATGTAGGTCAAGGGGTAGCTCAAGATCGTTATATTTATAAAATACCTTATGGTTATCAAAAACTGCCGAATGGATTAGTGGATTGGAATAGCACAGAGAACTGGCATAGAATTAATTTGAATGCTAATAATAATGATCACAATAATGGTTCAGTCTTAGATCGGAGTAAATTTGTTACTGAGTTTGAAAGTATTCAAGTAATTAATAAAAATGATGCATATTTAACGGTCTCATATCATGACGCAACTACATTAAAGACTTTGCACAGTAGAATTTATGAAATTACTTGGAATGACCCAGAGTAGTAATAAGTTTTATAAATAGATCATAAAATATTTAAAAGTCTCAAACAGCTCACTTACTGTTGAGACTCTTTCTTTTATACAAACCAAAATAGCAAGGAGGAATATGCATAATGTATAAAAAACTGATAATTTTGCTAACCTCAACTGCCTTTTGTGGACTCGTTTCAATGCTAATCAATTTTTATCAGTGGCATGTAAAAACAAGAAATACTGCAAATGATAAAGAACGGCGACGATTATATAACGAAGTAAAATACTATCGTACAAAGTTTCTTAATGATGAAAATGAAATTGATCATTTAAAAGAAAAAATTCGTAAATTAAAGGCAGCACAATTTACTACTGTCAAGGAGAGAAGTGATATTGATGGATAAATTAACGTCTATTTTACAATTGTTAAGCACGCTAGCTGTAATAATTGCGTTTATTCTTGTTGGTATTTATCCATATATTAAAGAACGTAATAAATCTTTAGCAGATAAGTTAGATGTATGGTATAAGCTTGCTCAAGTTTTAGTTAACGAGGAAGCTATTAAAAGTGAGAAATCTGGTGCAGATAAAAAACAGACAGCTACTGATACATTAATGATCCAAGCAAAAAAGTTAAAAGTACCATTAACCAAGAATGTGGCTGCTGGATTGGTACAAAATGCTTATAATCAAACTAAAACAAGACGTAGTTGAATGCCTACAAAGCAGATTTAGCAAATTGCGTAAATCATACAAGAACTTAATGAGCAGGTAGTTGAATTATATAATTTATTAGATTAATGATAATTAGCCATTAAAACACGCTGGCAGCAATTTGTTGTTAATCTAGAAAGCTTTTAAGCTTGATAGAATACTACTCTCAGTCTAAAAGACTATTAATTTTAAAAAAATTAGTAGAATTTGATATTTCTATGGTATGATTACTTTAACAAGCAAATAAAATGCCTTGATTGCCAATAAGGACAATCAAGGCATGAAAAAAGCTAATCTCAAACTTTTGCAGGGTAACAGATTAGCTTCATCAATTAAATTAAGTATAACAAAAATACTTAAAAATTCAAGAGATGAAGTTAAAAAGACCTTCGAGTTAAAAGATTAGCCCGGAGGTCTTTTCCGTTATCAAGCGAACCAACAGGACAAAGTTGAAAAAAGGGACAGGTTTAATAGAGCCATTTCAAGTAATAAATCTATTTCCGAAAGCACGTAACGAATGCAGTGGGGCAAGTGGCGGTGACGACCAGCAGTTAAGCGAACCAGGTCAGGGCGGTACAGACGACTACTGTCTGGTCAGAATTACTCATGCGTAAGGCGAGCAGGCAGCAGTGGAACATACGGCAGTAGCAAGGACAGAACATAGTACGAGGTACTATTGGCTGGGGTTAGCATATGGCGTTGCCCAGACCTTCAGATCATATTTTGGAGCGACAAAAAACAACGGCTCGGCTACTGTGCAGGGCGTTTTTTAGCTTAAATGTATGCTGGTCCTTTGTGGCCAGATTAGTAACCAACGATCGACAAAGCGGTTAGTTAGATAGTTTCTTCTCCTTATTGCAAGGGGAAATTACCTAACTAACCGCTTTGCGGTTATGTTAGTTACCTTATGGGGCCAGTGTGCCCACTGCAGGGAACAGTAATTGGCAGTTTAGGTTAATTATTTGATCTTGTTTTAGGTTTAGGTGGAGCAGCTGGCGTAGTAGATTTTGGTTCAGCAGTCTTTCATGGTTTATTTGCAGGTTAGGGTGTCGAGTAGTGTTTTAGTTTTGCTTGTAGGAGATTAACCTGGTTCTTGATGTTGATTTATATTGGTCGTTCGTTGTCATTTATCGGATTAGATAAAGTTGTTTTGTTACCTATATCTTGGAATTTCACAAATTTTTAGGAAAGAGCATAAGGAGAACTGCTATCACTTACTTAACGTAAGGTGATAGCTTGGCGGTGCCAAGCGTTTTCTAACAGCAGCTGCCTGCTAGCACTTTTTTTGCGAAATATCCCACCGTGGGACTGTTGTGAATATTGGTGTAGAGCCAAAAGCCTCATCTGGGTTTGTGAAAGGGAGCTGACAGTCCCACATTGGGATTGTTACAAATCCTGGTAGAGCAGCATTCTTCTAAAGGCAAAGATCGTATCAAAAACCGTATTTTAGCTCCGCTGAATGCCAGGTTCACTTTAGATGTAATGGAGAGCGGGGGGGTAAAAAATAAAAGTAGGCAAAATAGTTGAGGAATGATTTTGTTTACTTTTAAAAAATTGGGACAGTCATTTTTGCTAGGAAGTCGTCCATTTGGTGGAAAATCAGGTGTAAGTATACCCGGGGGCGAAAAAACGGCTCACAGGGGCTAATAGGGGCTAAATTAGGCAAGCTGTTGTTGGTAAGTTAGAAGAGAATAAAAAATAAATATATAAAAAAAGCGATCCTTGTGGACCGCCTTAGACGTCTTGCAAGTGACTGAACCTGCTTACACGTTTAGTTAAACATGTCTGACGTTATCTAATTCTATAAAAATTATATCATGAAAATAAAAATTTGGTAAAATAATCCTGCGCGTTTAGTGCACTATCTTGAGAAGTTGACTGGCTTCTCATAAAGGAGGTGAAAAGACGTGTCTGATGTTCTAATTCTAATTCTTTTGTATCTTGTAATTACCGCAATTCGAGATGTGTTGAATATCGTCAAAGATATTCTTAACGAACTACTTAAGTAGTACAAAAGTGAGGCCTAAGATTTTATCTTAGGCTATTTTTATAGGTATAAATAATTGAATAAAATTAATTAAAGATATATAATCTCGATATTAAAATATTAATTTATTAAGGCATTATATCATTATAATATTTTAATATACGTTTATAGGAGAATTAATTATGAAATTTAAGTATGTTGTTGGATTAGGTGTTGCTGCTGCAACCTTTGCGACAGTTGCAACTCCATTAGCGGTAACAAGTGTCAAAGCTGAGGCAACAAGTGATAGTGTAGAAAGTCCTGTTTCTAAATATGATATAAATCCTGTAGCAAACTATGATAACGATTCATTAAGACAAATTGCAATTAATAATAATTTAGATTTGTCTGTAGTTGAAGCTTTAAATGATAATATCGATCCCGATAAAGCCTTACCTAATGGTACGCCTATTTATTTGCCACAAAATGTTGGCTCTGTAGAAAACGTAGTAGGACCTCAGGCGTTCGGACCTTATGATGGTGTACCAGCAAGTATTAAGAAAAAATATTATGATAGTTTAAGTAGTGCAGAACGTTCAGCTAAACTTTGGATTGCAAAGAGAGAATCAGGATACAATTATTATGTTTCTAACGGTACGCATTACGGTCGCTTTCAGTTAGATAAAGCATATCTTAATGGCGACTATAGTATAGCTAATCAAGAAAAAGCTGCTACGATATATATTCACAAACGTTATAGTGGAAGTTGGGTAAAAGCTAAAGCATTTTGGCAAGCTCATGGCTGGTATTAAATCAAAGTAGGTTGGGTAAAAATGAAAAGATCACTTAGTATAGCAGCATTTGCAGCTGTTTTTGGTGCAAGCTTGATATTTAGTGCAACAAGCAGTAATTATGTGCCTGTTAAAGCAGCTGACGTAAGCGATACAAATACTGTAGTCAATAATCAGGGTGTGTCTGATAAAACATGGTCTAACAAACTGACTAAAGCTGGCTATGTTTTCAAGTTAGCTAAAAATATAGCTACTACTGATGGCGGATTGTATCAAAGAAAAAATGGCTTACTTAAAAAATATAGTTTGAAGCATGCTAAAAAAGTTTTCGCTAAAAACATGTTATTCAAAATAGATCGCGCTATATCAGTAGAAAATGGTTCTTTAGTTCATATTGTGTCGCAAAATGGCAAATATAAGTTTTGGACTAATTTTTTAACCGGGACATACAATGTAAATGGTCATAAAAAATCTCTTAAACCATTAATAAAAACCGAAGTAGAAATGATCACTAATACTTCTAAAGAGAAAATAGCAAAAAAGCTAGTCACTGCCGAAAAATTGGCTAATAAATTAAAGGGTTCAGATAAAAAATTGGCTCAAGAATCAATTACTCAATTGAAGCAATGGATTGATAATGAAGTTTTTGCTAATATTCCTGTTCTTCTAATTGGTAGCCTGTAAGACAAGTAAACAAGTTTTTAATTTACTGCTGCTATCAAAGTGATTTTCTTATTAATTTACGAAGCATACGGAGCAATTTAAAGTTAAAGATTAAAAGTAACAAATAAGCTGGTATGAAGCAATTGGTCTAATTGTGAAATTACCAGGTAATGAAAAAAGGGAAGGCTGTTAAATCAGTCTTCCCTTTTGCTATACGGCTTCAAATTCACAAACATTTTTTTGCTGCA
>NZ_REHP01000015.1:0-7226 GCF_003693045.1 Lactobacillus sp. ESL0259
TACGTTTACTGGTTCAATCATATTAGAAGATCAAACAAACTAAAATACACGACCCCGATCAAATATCGAAATCGTGCATTGAGTCTTGCGTAATATTAAAATGTCTAACTTTTTAGTTGCACTTCAATTTCGGGGGGTCAGATCAATTGTTGGTCTTTAATTTGTTATTATTCAATGATTTCAATTACGTTGTTCGTACATACTTCAATAATATGTAATTCTATGCTTAATTGAAAGTTAGATAAACGTTTTTTCATAATGGTATAGTTTTATAATATTATTGTAATGGTAAATATGTTATTATTCTGGCTTTATCTTTAAGAATATAGCTCTTACATAAAGCAATACTTACCTCATTATGACTGTTATCAGTTTCAATTAAAGGTAGAAATAAGTACAGGTGCTTTAACTAAAACTAAATCATTTATTGCACGATGCTTTTTAAAAAGATAGGTATACTAATTATTTTTAATATTTAAATTAAAAGTTTTACTCTTTATTAGTAGATTATAGAATAAAAATATACAGAAGTAAATTATAACTAAATAATATATAAGCTTTTAAGTCCGTCTAGCTTTAGTTACATAAAGATTAATTCATTTTACATAATAATTAAGGCATGAGAAAAATACTGCTGAATAAAGATCAATAATTTCTATTTTTTATTGTGACATTAGCTGTCTTTAAGCGAAGATTGGAAAAGATAATAAACTTGTTATTTATTAATTTTTGCTTACTTAAAAGTAATAAATTATTGTCTAATTTTAAGTACTTCACCACTATTAATGGTTACAAGCTGGCCATGATTATTAAGAATCAAGTTTGCTTGGTTGTCGAGTCTGACAGCATCTCCTGTAATTGCTTTCTTTCCTGTTATAGCAGTTACTTTTTGTCCAAGCATTGACATGTTTTTTTCGTAATCATATAGAAATTGCTCTTGTGTAAAATTAGGTATAAATGACATGAGTTTTCTAACTAATTGGGCTACAAACTTGCAAAATTGTTCAGTGGTTGGAGGATAGTCTAATACATTAGTACTAGATGCTAACGCTTGTTCTAAATTAGGCTGATACAAGTTGCAACCAATACCAATTATAACTGTTTGAGTAGCAATCTTTTCGATCAAAATACCAGCGATTTTTTTCCCATGTAAGAGTAAATCGTTAACCCATTTGATATCGGAAATGGTATTAAATTGCTGGCGAATAGTTTGGTGAAGACACCACGCAGTTCCAGTAGTTAAAAGTCCTTGATTACTTGTTGTTAAGTGTGGCACTTTTGCAATAAGCGACAAATAAACGCCACCACTATTAGAAATAAAATAACGTTTTTGTTTGCCATAGCCATGTGTCTGGACATCACTACCAGCTAAAATAATACTTTGATATTGTTGTGCTTGAAAGTGCTGTTTAGCGTATGTGTTAGTAGAATCAACTTGCTTTAGCCATGTTACAGTAATTGGTAAGTCAGATAATTGATTGGCAATAAGATTTTGATTTTTTGAAATATTATTTTTAATCATGATTATTTTACCCTTGTTAAATAAATTTTGATATTCAAATAAATCTTTAAAATATTATATATCAAGCTTAGTTAAGAAGCAAAATTATAATAAATTGTAGTTAGTATAAAATATTTATGTGGAAAATAAAAAAACAGAAAAGAACTTTCTATTAAAATGTAATTTGAACAAGATTATATTCAGTGAGATTTTCTTCTATATGACTAGTTTATTACAAGACTTACAGTTTTTAATATACAATTTATCACGTAATACTAATAAAATGTTAATTAATGATCCCACTTTTGATAAGTTATTAGATTTATTTATGTAGCATCTGCCTAGTCGTAAAAAGCAATATTGAAGCAATGTGGATTTGTATTAAACAGACTTTATATGAGTAGCTAACTTTTAAATGAATATATTATCAAGACAAGAAATCTAAGCATTATTTCTTCTGGCTTGATCAAGCCATGAACTTAAAAATTATACCCGCAACTTTAAGGTAAAGAAGTTGCCGTATTATGAGCAGTTTCAAGCAAACTTTGGCGAAGTAGCTAAGACAAATTATTGAATCAAGGAATCATTAATGTTGGGCAGATATTAAATCCCTTTGAGCAAATAATTTAAAAAAGAAAACTATAAATAGCAGCAGGCAAGGATTAAAAATTTATATTATAAAAATTTGTAATTAAATTAAATAAAGTTGCAATTTAATTAAAAACGTTATATGATATATTAAAATATATTTAGAAAGGTCGTGAATAATTATGTTAACTAATAAAGTGGAAAGCATTACTCCAAATAAAGTATCTGATAAATGTTAGTAATAAACGAGTTACTTAGAACTCGTTTATTTTAGTTAGTTTTCAAAATAAAAAGGTGAATAATGTTTATTCCAATGATAAGGCCCGGAATAGGTGTATATAGAAATAAAAATAAAATAGAATTTGAAATTTATAACGAGCATAAGCAAATATCATATACTGCAGATGAATTGGCCATTAATATTATATCTTATTTAACGGGTGAATTTACTGACTCTGAAATATTACACATGGTAAATCAGAAACTGTCCTCAAAAAAATCAATAAACATTTTCTAAAAGATTTTTGTAATCAATTATTTTGCGATGGATTAATAGTATATAAGTCCTTGAAAAATAATTATGAACTATTAGATAGGGAAAATAATTATTTGAATATGTATCCTAATAAAAACAAATTTACTGATGAGTTTTTAAAAAAGCTAATGAATAAGCATATAACTGTTATTGGCTGTGGAGGATTAGGATCAAATTTACTTGAGCAATTATTTAGAATAGGTGTTCAAAATTATACTATAGTTGATTTTGACAAAGTAGAACCAGAAAACCTAGCCAATCAAGCAATTTTTACATCTAAAGATATTAATAAATCAAAGGTTGATGTTATTAAAAAATTTGGTAAAACTGTTAATCCTGCAATAAATATAAATAACATTAGCTTAAAAGTTGATCAGACTAATATTAACCAAGTAATTGCAGGGACAGATTTTGTTTTTTCGTGTGCTGATTATCCAAGTATAAAAAATGTATCACTGTTGGTTTCAAATGAATGCTTAAAAAAGGGAGTACCACATATTGTTGGTGGAGGTTATTCAGGACATGAGGCCTCTTTAGGAACTATGGTAATTCCTAAAAAAACATTTACGTGGAAAGATTATCTTGAAACATCAAAACTAGGACGAAACAAAAATCAGGAAATTATACCTCCTGTGGTGAACATGTCGTTTTTGCCAATAATAAAAATTATTGCTGCTATTCAGATAAATGAGTTTTTTAAATTGTTTAATAATAATGATAACTTGTTATTGATAAACTCTTTTAATGAGTTTGATATGAACTTGTATCAAATAAGAAAGACTATGATAAGAAAAGAGTCAACAGAATGATTTATGATTTTTCTATGTATTTGAGTGATCTAGATGATCAACGTCTTTTCCAAGTATTAAAAAAAAGTAATCAACTTGATTTGATTTGGAAAGAAATTTCTTTAATTAGACAAATTGAAATAAACGAAAAAAAAGAAAATATTCAAGACCTTGTGACAATTGCAAGTAAAGCCATGAAGTTTACTAATTTAAAAAACCAAGAGTCACTGAGCAAAAAATGGGCTAACTATATTTTGTTTCAAGAAACTGATGCTATATTTGTTTATTTATTTTCTCAGACAAAGTGTTTTCTAAAAAATAATTTAATTATTATAAATGAAGAAAAATTAAATGATATTAAGAGAGGAAATACGATAATTTTTAGTCCACATTGGGGAGATTTTTATTCTATACCAATAATATTGGCGAGTTTAAGAATTCAAAATGTTCCATTAGCTAATGGTGATGAAGGGGAGCATATGCGGTCCATTTTAGATGTAATGTTATCGAGCTTAAAAAAGTACATAACAGAAGTTTTAGACACATCTAACCCAGTTAATGCTCTTTTTAAGTTGGATAATTTATTAAAAAATTCAAAAAATATACTTGAATTTCCAGAATATACATTAGGTCCTAAACCCAAGTATCGTACTAAGTATTTAGATAATTTCTTTCCCGTAGCGTACGGATTAGCAGCCTTAGCTAAACGAAATAATTCAAATATACAACCAGTTACTTTTACAAGAATAGATGATTTTCCTCATTATGAATTAAGATTTTATTCCAAGATAAATATAAAAGATATGACAGTAGGACAGATTAATAATAATATTCACAGACTGATAAACAGTATAATAGTTAAGACTCCTGAAAAGTGGTGGTATTGGTATTTGTTTTCCAAAAATAGAATATCAATCAATTAAGTATTATATATTAATTTAATATACAACGGTGATAAAAATGAAAATAAAAAACATAATTAGATGGTTACCTAATTGGCTCGTATTTTCAATAATAATAACAACAATTATTTCATCATTTGATGGAGTAGTTTTGGCACAGGTACTTTCTTCTATAGCAAATTTTAATCATAACTCAACATTTTTAGAAGTAATGTTTTATGCTGTCAAAAGCTTTTCAGCAATGGCTATTGTGTATTTTTCAATGACTTTAAGAAAAATGTTAATAAATTTAGCAATAAAAAAGCTTAATGTAAAGCTCAAAAGTAATTTTATTTATGGGCAAATTAATACTTCAACTTTTAGTAGTGATACTGCGGATAATGTCTCAAAAATATTTAATGATTTTAAATTGGTTGAAACAGATTACTTTAGTCTGATGTTTGAAGTATTTGCGTCTTTGTTAATGGCATTAATCTCTGGAATTTATATTTTAAGTTTAAGCATACCTATTGGAATTTTGTTTATTTTATTTTCTTTATTACCTATGATAACTCCAAAGATTTTTGGTAAAAAATTAACTGCCACTTCTTCAAAGTGGCAGGAAGATAGTAGTAGATTTTTAAGTAAGGTAACTGATTTATTTAATGGAGCCAATACTATCAAAACTTATTTAGCTGAAAAGTATATGTACAATGATACAGATAAGTATTTAAATGAATCCGAAAATTCTTATTTACTTATGAATAACTGGCAAGCTGTTACTTTTTTTGTCGCTTCAATTCTTTCAGTTGTTAGTTATATTTTACCTATTGGTATTGGCTTGCTTTTAGTTATTCAAAGAAAGATATCTTCTGCAGCTTTGATTGGTATTTTTATGGCTAGTGACAGAGTCGTAGGTCCATTAGGAACAGTTTCAGAGTATCTTAGTAAGATAAAAACTACTCAAGAAATTCGAAAATCTTATAGTGAACATATGATTGAATTTAAAGCTCCTAAAAAAATATCGAAAGATATTAAGCCAAAAATTTGTTTTGAAAATGTTTATTTTACGTACTCAAATGGTAAACAGATTATCAATAATTTGAATTTAAATATTACTTTTGGAGAAAAAATTTTGATTACAGGAGCTTCTGGTGTTGGTAAATCGACAATACTTAATTTGATTCAGGGTTCTATTAAACCAAGTAGCGGAAAAATTTATTTGAGGGAAAAGAATAGTAAAATAAACAATATTCTCGAATCTGGTAGGATTGCTTATATAAGACAAAATCCCAACTTATTTAATGATACTTTGCGTTTTAATCTAACTTTAGGCGAGGATTTCTCAACTAAAGATTGTTTATTTGTTCTTGAAAAAGTAGGATTGATTAATGAACTAGGTAACGATGCTTTAAATAGATATTATGGTGAAAGTGGGAAAAACTTATCTGGTGGACAACGGCAGCGAATCGAAATTGCTAGAGCTCTTCTTTTTAATAAAAAAATTATTTTAATTGATGAAGCAACTTCTAGTTTAGATCCAAAAATGTCGGACAAAATAAATAAAATTATTCAAAATTTAGATTGTACAGTGATTGAGGTTGCTCATTATTATGACGATATTGAATTTAAACATGCACATTTTACACACTATGTACTTGAAAATAAAACTTTAAGATTAAATTGTTAAGTACAGTGAAAATCAAAAGTAAAAATATGAAGTATGTCAAGAATTAAGTATAAATTTTTTTGATGATAGTTAACACAAGTTTCACACTTAGGTTATTGATTAGGTTTTGATAGCAGTGTGGTCTTTACCAGTTAAACGGTTCTCTTGCACACTAGTCTCATTATGATTTTTTATATATAAACATTCTAACGTTAGTGATGGAGATGAGGCTAGCTCAATTTTGCCTTTACCACTTTTGTTTTGTGCTAAAGTGGGTTTGAGTTGTAAGCATTTTTTACGCTTTATCCTAATAGTAATTAACGTCGTTATAAAAATTGGCAGCTTCGTTATTTCCTTGCTTAAATCTGTTTGAAAAGTATTGGACACTTAGGGTCCATGTGTTGAAAAAGTGCATTAACAAGGAAGTCAGTTATATGAAATAAGTGATTGTCAAGCTAACTTTTTATTTTAGATCAAAAATTAATAACCAACAAGTTCATGTGTCAGGACACAATAACTGATAAGTAAATATTTGAGAGTATGCATAATTAATAGATTTGGGCTATATTAAATAATTGGACAGCTAGACAATATTGATAAACCCAGAAAAGACAACAAAGGTAAGTATATTTTAAATACGCAAACTATTGCTTATCAGTGCTTTGCTTTTTTGCTTTAAGGTAAAGAAAATTTCGTATATTATGAGCAGTCCCAAGCAAATTTTTACGGAAGCAGTTAAGACACGTTACTGGATTAGGGAATTATTAATAGCGGGCAGATATTAAAGCTATCTGAGCAAATAATTTAAAAATGAAAACTATAAACAGCAGCAGGTAAGGGCTGAAAGCTTATTATCCACAAAAATTTGGCACTAACTAAATTGTAGATCGGTATTTGACAGTTAGTCAAGATTGCAATATTATATTGCTGCAAAATACTTTGATAATTAAAGTATTTATAAAGAGGTTTATAAATAAACTAAGAACATTTTCAACTATAGGAAGTGATGCAATGAAAATTGATTTCAAACCAATTAGCAATATATTGATATCAGTATACAATGATATTATTCACGCTTAAGAATATGTGTTACGTTTAAGAATATGTGTTAGTTAATTTGCAGGCATTTCTTGAGTTTTGAAGTGCAACTAAAAAGTTAGACATTTTAATATTACGCAAGACTCAATGCACGATTTCGATATTTGATCGGGGTCGTGTATTTTAGTTTGTTTGATCTTCTAATATGATTGAACCAGTAAACGTA
>NZ_REHP01000016.1:0-3188 GCF_003693045.1 Lactobacillus sp. ESL0259
CGTCCTACCCTCGCAGGCAGTCTCCCACCAACTACTCTCGGCGTGAAGAAGCTTAACTGCTGTGTTCGGCATGGTTACAGGTGTTTCCTTCTTGCTCTTGCCACCGTACTTTTCCTTGTGAGCTTTTACACTCAAAACTAAATATAATCCCTAAAAAAACCTTGATTGCCTTTAAGCTTTGGTCAAGTCCTCGACTGATTAGTACTGGTCCGCTCCAAGCCTCACGGCTCTTCCACTCCCAGCCTATCTACCTCTTAGTCTTTGAGGTGTCTTACTACTTACGTATGGGAAATCTCATCTTGAGGGGGGCTTCGCACTTAGATGCTTTCAGCGCTTATCCCGGCCATACTTAGCTACCCAGCGATGCCTTTGGCAAGACAACTGGTACACCAGCGGTATGTCCATCCCGGTCCTCTCGTACTAAGGACAGCTCCTCGCAAATTTCCTACGCCCACGACGGATAGGGACCGAACTGTCTCACGACGTTCTGAACCCAGCTCGCGTGCCGCTTTAATGGGCGAACAGCCCAACCCTTGGGACCGACTTCAGCCCCAGGATGCGACGAGCCGACATCGAGGTGCCAAACCTCCCCGTCGATGTGAACTCTTGGGGGAGATAAGCCTGTTATCCCCAGGGTAGCTTTTATCCGTTGAGTGATGGCCCTTCCATACGGTACCACCAGATCACTAAGCCCGACTTTCGTCCCTGCTCGAGTTGTCGCTCTCGCAGTCAAGCTCCCTTATACCTTTGCACTCTGTGAATGATTTCCAACCATTCTGAGGGAACCTTTGGGCGCCTCCGTTACACTTTAGGAGGCGACCGCCCCAGTCAAACTGCCCGTCTGACACTGTCCCATGCCTCGCTTAGAGGCCCTGGTTAGAGCAGCCATCAAACAAGGGTAGTATCCCAACATTGCCTCTGATAACACTGGCGTGCTATCTTCTCCGGCTCCTACCTATCCTGTACATGTTTAACAGCTGCCCAATATCAAATTGCAGTAAAGCTCCATGGGGTCTTTCCGTCCTGTCGCGGGTAACCCGCATCTTCACGGGTATTATAATTTCACCGAGTCTCTCGTTGAGACAGTGCCCAAATCATTACACCTTTCGTGCAGGTCGGAACTTACCCGACAAGGAATTTCGCTACCTTAGGACCGTTATAGTTACGGCCGCCGTTTACTGGGGCTTCAGTTCGCTGCTTCGCTTACGCTAACAGCTCTCCTTAACCTTCCAGCACCGGGCAGGTGTCAGCCCCTATACGTCGTCTTACGACTTAGCAGAGACCTGTGTTTTTGATAAACAGTTGTTTGGGCCTATTCACTGCGGCTGGCTTTTACACCAGCACCCCTTCTCCCGAAGTTACGGGGCGATTTTGCCGAGTTCCTTAACGAGAGTTCTCTCGCTCACCTGAGTGTTCTCCACTCGACTACCTGTGTCGGTTTGCGGTACGGGTACCTATCTTCTCACTAGAAGCTTTTCTTGGCAGTGTGACGCTTGAACCTTCGCTACTGTAATTTCGCTCCTCATCACGCCTTGTGCTTACCAGTAACAAGCATTTGACTCATTACCACACTTGACGCTTAAACATGGCTTCCAGCGCCATGCGTTCTTTGCCTCCTGCGTCCCTCCTTCGCTGTTAACGAAGATAAGCAGTACAGGAATCTCTACCTGTTCTCCATCGACTACGCCTTTCGGCCTTGCCTTAGGTCCCGACTTACCCTGGGCGGACGAGCCTGCCCCAGGAAACCTTAGTCTTTCGGCGGATAGGATTCTCACCTATCTTGCGCTACTCATACCGGCATTCTCACTTCTAAACGCTCCATTTATCTTCGCAGTTAAACTTCGCCGCATTTAGAACGCTCTCCTACCACGTGCATTACTGCACATCCACAGTTTCGGTACTATGCTTAGCCCCGGTAAATTTTCGGCGCAGCGTCACTCGACTAGTGAGCTATTACGCACTCTTTTAATGATGGCTGCTTCTGAGCCAACATCCTAGTTGTCTACGCAACTCCACATCCTTTTCCACTTAGCATAGATTTGGGGACCTTAACTGGTGATCTGGGCTGTTTCCCTTTCGACTACGGATCTTATCACTCGCAGTCTGACTCCAGTGCCTTGATCTATGGAATTCGCAGTTTATCTGAATTCAGTAACCCCTGACGGGCCCTTCGTCCAAACAGAGCTCTACCTCCATGATCTTTTCTAGCACCAGGCTAGCCCTAAAGCTATTTCGGAGAGAACCAGCTATCTCCAAGTTCGTTTGGAATTTCACCGCTACCCACAACTCATCCCCGCAATTTTTAACTTACGTGGGTTCGGTCCTCCAGTGCGCTTTACCGCACCTTCAACCTGGTCATGGGTAGGTCACTTGGTTTCGGGTCTACATCAACTAACTATCTCGCCCTCTTCAGACTCGCTTTCGCTCCGGCTCCGTCTTTTCTGACTTAACCTCGCTAATTAACGTAACTCGCCGGTTCATTCTACAAAAGGCACGCCATCACCCTTTAATGGGCTTTGACTATTTGTAGGCACACGGTTTCAGGTTCTCTTTCACTCCCCTCCCGGGGTTCTTTTCACCTTTCCCTCACGGTACTGGTTCACTATCGGTCACAATGTAGTATTTAGCCTTGCGAGATGGTCCTCGCTGCTTCAATCGGGATTCCTCGTGTCCCGACCTACTCAGGATCCTGCTCAGCGCGCTTGGGATTTCGCTTACGGGGCTCTCACCCTCTCTGGCTTACCTTCCCAGGTAATTCTGCTATCCTTTGCGCTGCCTTGTCGCAGTCCTACAACCCCAAATGATAAATCATCTGGTTTGGGCTCTTTCCGCTTCGCTCGCCGCTACTAGGGAAATCGATTTTTCTTTCTCTTCCTGCAGCTACTTAGATGTTTCAGTTCACTGCGTCTTGCCCCAGGTGGCTATTGATTCACCACCTGGTAATGCATCTGCATGC
Organism: Lactobacillus sp. ESL0259; assembly: GCF_003693045.1. Taxonomy (NCBI): domain Bacteria; kingdom Bacillati; phylum Bacillota; class Bacilli; order Lactobacillales; family Lactobacillaceae; genus Lactobacillus; species Lactobacillus sp. ESL0259. Next base: position 2,957 of record NZ_REHP01000016.1, read on the forward strand.
ATTGGGTTCCCCCATTCGGATATCTCCGGATCTTTGCGTACTTACTGCTCCCCGAAGCCTTTCGTGGTTCGTCACGTCCTTCTTCGCCTCATTGTGCCTAGGCATTCACCGTGCGCCCTTCTTTACTTGACCTTACTCAAGATACTCTCTCGGTCGCTCTTTAGCAATCTGTTCTCTTTTGATTGTTTCTCGGTTTTTCTTGGATTATATTCAGTTTTCAATGTACTAACTC
>NZ_REHP01000018.1:0-1445 GCF_003693045.1 Lactobacillus sp. ESL0259
TGAAGCTAACCCCTAAAACTGGACGTTAGTTTTATATCATTTTACTTAAGGCTTGATTCCGATATTGAATCGGAGTTAAGCCTTTTAGTTTGTGCCGAATTCTATCTTCATTGTAATAACTTATCCATTCTTTCATCGCCTTAACCAATTGTTTCTTAGTATCAAAGTGATGTGTAAAATAATTCATTTCAACTTTCATAATGTGAAAGAAACTTTCCATAGCTGCATTATCATGACATGTAGCTCTTCGTGACATGCTTTGAAATACTTTATGTTTTCGTAAAGCATGTCGATATGGATTAGATTGATATTGAATTCCTTGATCACTATGGATTGTCATTCGATAATTTAATAGCTTTGGTCTTGCAGTAAACACTCCCTCTAATCCTTCTAGAACATATCTTGTTAATGGACGATCGGTGATCGTATAACTAATAATTTCTCCGCTGAATAAGTCCTTAAATGGCGATAAATATACACGATCACGGATAGTCATGTTCCCATATCTAAATTCACTAATATCAGTTACGACCTTTTGATATGGTCTATCAGTCTTAAACTTTTGATGGAACCGATTCTTAGCTTTCTTATTTTGTGGACCCTTTGAAGAATCATATTTACCGGCTCTCAGATTATATTTATTAGCTCCTAAATTGTTCTCACGCATTAAGCGTTGAACACGTTTATGATTAACCATTAGGTGATAAGTCATCCTCAGAGTATCAGTTACAGGCCAGTATCCATAACTGGCATGATGCTTCTTTATCATTTTGATAATTGAAACAAGTGCTTTATCACTGATCAGCTTCTTTTTTGGATGAGGATGGTACTCGAATGTACTTTTAGACAAACTTGTGTAGGGTAATATTTCTTTTAATTTAAAGCCAAATTCTTGCCTTAGTTCATTAACTATAGATCTTTCTTCGTCCGATGTCCGCGTTTCTGAACTAAGGCATCTAGTTTTTTTAGATATTCATTTTCTACATGTAATGCACGATTCTCTAAACGTAGACGTTCAAGTTCAGTTAACTCTTGAAAAGTATATTTATGCTTCTTTGCTTTAATTTTCTTTTTATGCATTAAAGGTCGTCCTTGCTTAATAAATAAAGCATCAACACCGCCTTCATTTAATTTTCTTTGCCAATTCGCAATAGTGGAATGTTGTTTAATATTAAAATGATTGGCAGTAATTTGATAGCTGGCACTATGTTCTTTTCTCCAGTTTAAGACTTCTAATTTAAATTGACCACTATATCTTGTCTTAGAAAAGCTTTTTTCCAGGCCTCTGTTACCATACTGTTGATAATTATTGATCCAACCATCAATAGATCTATGTGATGTGATATGTAATTTCTCTTGAATTTCTTTTGTACTAAATCCTCTTTGATACAAATCTACTGCTTCTAATTTTGTTTTTAGTAAATATTTAGACATAAGAAAACCCC